>DATCTN010000006.1 GCA_036567965.1 Candidatus Kryptoniota bacterium | reverse complement strand
TTGTCTTGACATCCCGACGAAGGTCGGGACAGGCTCCAGAGAGTACCAAAGTCCGCCAAAGCGGATCCGTCCTCCGGCGGAAAAAAGTCAAGCGTTCACTACACGAAACGTTTCGTGAAGTGTAGCTTACGGAAAAAATGGTTGACAACTCAACTCGTTGAGCTGGAAATTCCCACGAAGAAGAAACGAATAAACTAGGCGCCTGACGGCGCCGTCGGACAGTATTCGTTTCTTAAACCCACTCTGGAAATTTCCTAATCGCCATTTTTTCCTGAGGCCGTATGTGAGTTTCTTCTATCATGAATCAAACTGAGCCATTACCCGCTTGTAGACTCGCGTCGGTGACCGGCTTCGATTTGGGTAATCAACACTCCGCCGATCGTTACAACCGCTCCAACGACGAAGATGAGGCTGATACTCTGGCCGAGGAAGAAATAAGCGAGTATGGCAGTCATTATCGGCTGGCCATTTGTAAATACGGCAACTTTAGTTGCTTCGATCTTGCTGAGAGCGTAGTACCAGAGAACGTAGCCGACGATCGAGGTGAAGATGGCGAGGTAGAGCACTTCCATCCACTGGCCGAAGTTGAGTCGACCAAAATCGTACCCTATCGAGCTCCAAATACCGAACGGCGCAAACATCAGCGAGCCAATAAGCGCCACGTAAATCGTCGTCGTCATCGCGCCGTATCTCACAACCAGTCTCCGTCCCAGGGAAGTGTACAATGCCCAGGCGACAACGGCGATGAACAAAAGAATGTCCCCTTTCACCTGGGATATCCCGACGTGCAATCCGTTCTCGAGGACGATTATCAAGACACCCAGAAATGCCAGGGCAGACCCGATGGCTTTCGTGCCGGTAATCCTTTCTCTGAGATAGAAACCTGATATCAGAAGAACGAGAACGGGAGTGAGCGCGTACAAAAGAGCAGCGTCTTTCGCGGTTGCGAACTTTATCCCGTACAGAAAAATGAACTGGTTAATCGGAACTGAGAGGAAACCTATAATGAGGAGAAGCTTCAGATCCTTCCCGCGGAATCTGAAGTGCGTTCCCCTGTACAGTGTGTATCCGATGTAAATCGCTCCGGAAAGAACCGTGCGAAGGAAAGCGAGGATTGCCGGGGGGATCGTCTGGGTCGCATCATTTGCGACGATATGTGTGCCGCTCGAAAATAAAATCTGAAAAACCAGGACGGCGTACGGATTCACCTGAAGTTTTCTGCGATCTCCGCAACCGTTCCGATTTTCATCCCTCGTCCTTTTATTTCGTTGATGAGGCTTGAATAGATTCCCCCATAGCCGGGAAAGTCTATCGGATCGAGAAGTGAATTGTGAAAAAGCACCGCAGCGGCCCCGTGAGCCTCTTTGACTTCACGGATAAGTCCCGTCATAATCTCGAATGTCTCGTAAGTGGAATGCGTTCTGTCTTCCGCGAGAGTCCCGTCCATGAAGACGAGCGGGATCTCTTCAACTGCAGATATTCCGTCGAGCCTGAAATTAAACAGGGGAAAAGGAAACGCGACGCTGTTCCTGAACCCGACCTTCCTCGAGAACCCGAGTGTAGAATCGTATTTCATTGCCGCCTGCTCCCACACGTCGATCGTTGTACCCGCGGCGAACTTCAAATAATGCTGCCGGACAGAACTGACTGCCGTCCCGGAAGTCTCTTCGAGCAAATACTTTTCAGTGATGAGTCTCCCCGCGTCAATGTAAGTCTTCATGCTGGGGTGAATGCCGATTTCGAAACCGTTATCTCTGAGCGACTTCAAAAATGATTTCATGGTAGAAGATCGAATGCTGTAGCCGACATCTTCTTTGCCTGACTTGCCTGACTTAATGAAAAATGTCGACCTTACATCGCGAGCAAGTTCGGTCTCCCTGAGGAATGAGAGCCCGGCCTTCGCCGGGTTGCGGCCTATCAGCGCCGCGAGCGGATTGAGAAGCTTCTTCGTGCGTTCGTGCTGTGTCAATCCTGTATAATTTAAGATCGAATGTCCGAGTATGTCGCGTCTGATGATTTTCGGATTGAGTGAGCTTGTATAATCGATATCGTGCGTCAGGGCGACTGCCGATTGCGCTCCCGAGTAATCCTTCTGCTCGATCCTGATGTTGAAGAATTTCTCCAGCGCATTTTTCAGGAGGAGCGAATAGTAGTTCACTACCGGAAAGTTCAGGATGTTCAACCTGTCCTGGATCGAATCCATCGCCCTCAACCTGTCGTATTCATCCCGTTCCGTACTAATAAGATCCTGGTAATTAGATGCCAGCATGAATGTGGCAGCGACAACGTCGAAGCTGAATATGTCTTCCCCCTCTTCGCGTCCCTTTGAAAAGAACCGAGGTATTCTTTTTCCAGAGAAATCGATCCATTCCACATCCTCGATTGAGGGAAGTCTGGAATTCGAAACGCATGTCTGGAAATCTGGAGATGATGAAAGAAAGAATATCTTCTTGGATTTTTCCGGACGCGTTTCGCCATAGAAGATGTTCAGTGAACCATCGACCAGGGAATTGGTAAATCGGACATCCAGACGCAGCGGCTTGAGTAGAATTGTTAGACCGTACTTGGCTTTCTGCCTCAAACCCGACTGAACATCGGTCACTATATTAACGTTCATGAAAAGAAGAGCTTCATCACGTCAATGATGAGGGAAGGATGCTTTACAACTGCTTGCTTGAATAAGTTGCCTAAAGTCTGATCCTTGTCAGGTCGTTTGGAAATTTCGTGCGCTATCGAATCGAGGTCGTCGTCCTTGAACTTGTAAATCACCTTCTTAATCTGATAATACCTGTGGTGCCGCGCGCCGAGAGAATCCTCCCATTCCTTCTCGTAGCGTCGGAGAAGGTACATGTCTCCCGACTTCACTATTTCCGAAGCGACTTCTCCCGCGATCTTTCCGCCTATCATCCCGCTGATTATTCCTCCGCCCGAAACCGGGTTCACCTGGTGCGCAGCGTCTCCCACGAGCATGAGTCCGGGCATTGTCATTCTCTCGAGCGTCTCGGCGCACGGTACTCCGCCGGCAAGGGTTGTGAGAACTGAAGCGTTCGGAAAATTATCCCTCATAAATTCATCGAGGAATTTCAAAGCGTGCTTTTTCTTGCTCATATCCGCCGCCACACCGAGACCGATATTCGCGGTCTTGTTTCCCTTGGGAAAAACCCAGAGATACCCGCCGGGTGCGTACTTCTCACCGAAATAGAAGTAACACGTGTCTTCCTCGACATCGACATTAGCGGCGGTAACCTGTGCGGCGGATTCCATGTCATGCATCGAGACCGTCGTATCGATTCCCGCCCACCTTCCGACGCGGGATTCGACGCCGTCCGCGCCGATAACGATCTTTCCTTTGATCGTCAGTCGCTCGCCGTGGTACTGTACGGTAATTCCGTTCACCGTTCCGTCGTTCATGGTTAGACCGTCGACGTATGCTTTTGTCACGACTTCCGCGCCTTGATCGGCGGCCATGCGCGCGAGCTCGTAGTCAAAGACTTTCCTGTCGAGAACGTATCCTACCCCTTCGATGTTCGGCTTAACTACGGTCCCGTCCGGTGCTATGAGTTTGAAGTTTCGGATTTCGGCAGCGATGAATTTCTTGTCGGGCTGAAGGAATCGCACGAGCCCTTCGTGGTCGACCGCCTCGCCACAGCGTACCGGCACCCCGACTTCTCTGTCTTTTTCGAGGAGGAGGACGTCTGCACCGCCCATCGCTGCATGCTGGGCGGCCGTCGAGCCGGCTGGGCCCGCTCCTACTACGATCACATCGTATGAAGCCTTCATGCGGTGGTCTTCGTCCTGATTTTATCCAACTTGAATTCAAACACTTCAAAAGGACAGGCCCATTCGCATTTCCTGCAGTTCGTACAGATCTCATGGACGATCGAGAGCCTGCTTTCAGTCATGTCAATGCAGTTTTCAGGACAGACTCCGACACAACAGCCGCACAAATCGCATTTATCTTCATGTATCTCTATCATTCTTAGCTATTCCTCTACGTCGGACATTGCATTCCGCTCGAACTGTGCTCTTGTGCTATCAATGAGTGTGAAGCGACATAAAAAAACAATATAAGCCGCCGTGGCGAACGTAAACAGTCCGACATGCAGCTTGCGGATCGGCAATCTGTGAAAAAGCATCAATTGGCATGAAGTGAGAGTGAACCGAATTCTATACCCCCGATCAAGAATGCCTGAGGTCGTCGAAATATTGTGCTAGTAGTTCCTTTTCCCTGTAAGCATTAGAAAGCCTTCGCTTACGATCAACGAGCTCCTGGTATTTTGAGTCAAGATCGTCCGTACCCTCATTCTTTCTCTCAGCATCAGAGATTCTCGAAGTGAGTATTTTCAGTTCTTCTTCTATTTGTTCAAGCTCGAATGAAATCAATAGCTGTGAGATCCATTTTAGATAATCAGGCGTTTCGCTTTCAGGTCTGATTTCTTCCCACCAGACTTTGCTCCGTTGCGGCGCGGAGAAGGCTAGCTCGGCGAATGCCTTGCGGACCTCTTCTGAAGAGAGCCGGTCATAAACTCCGGATGTGTCGCCTCCTGAGCTTCTCGATTCCAGAATCCGTGAAATTATTTCCTTGCTGATCGGGTTCAGTATCAGCAGCTTCTCCACCCGATTTGCGATTATATCGAAAAGCGGCGCGTCGACGTTAATCAAAAGACTGATGAGATCACGGTCGGGCGTCGACATTCTCTCGGCCGCGGACTTCTCGACTGATGGTGGCGCCGGCACGTGAGGGTGAGGCTGGGATTTCTTCTTCAACTCCTGGTAGATCGATTCTTCCCGCAATCCGAATTTTACAGCGAGGTCCCGCACATAAAGGTTCACCCTAATCGCGTCGTTTACTTTCGAGAGAGATTCCACAATCGACAGGATTATCGCGAGCTGGTCACGCGTGCCGCCTTTCCTGCGGGTAAGGAGAGAAGCCTTGAACTCGACTATATTGGTCGCATCGCGGATCATTGCCATGAAGGCTTCACTTCCTTGTGCAAGGACGTAAGTGTCGGGGTCTTCTCCTGCGGGCAGCTCAACAATGTATACGTTCATTCCCTCTTCGAGCAGGATGTCCGATCCGCGGAGCGTCGCGTCCTGACCCGCAGTATCGGCATCGTAAACAAGGTAGACATTCCTGGTGTACCTGGCGATGTACCGGATCTGTTCTATTGTGAGTGCTGTGCCGCTCGACGCCACCACATTCGTGATTCCTGACTGGTGGAGCGCGATCAGGTCCGCGTAACCTTCCACGAGGATTGCGGCGTCCTTCTCGATGATGGAGTCCTTAGCCTGGTAGATTCCAAAAAGTGTTTTTCCTTTTACGTACGAAGCAGTCTCGGGAGAGTTGATATACTTGGCCTTCTCTTCCTCCTTCAAAGCTCTTCCGCCGAAGGCGATGACCCGTCCGCTCGGGTTCTGAACAGGGAACATCACTCGCGCGCGAAACCTGTCGTAATATCCTGAACCGTCCTGCCGTCTAAGAATCAATCCCGAATTCTCCGCGGATTTTTCTGCGATCCCTTTTTTCTTGAGATAATTCAGCAGACCGTCCCATCTTTCCGGGGCGTAACCAAGCATGAACCTGTCTATTGTCGCGTCTGTGAACTGTCTCTTGTTCCGCAGATAGGAGAGGGCGGGCGCCCCTTCGTCAGATCGCAGCATGTCCCTGTAATATCTAGCTGCCGCGTCGTTGACTTCGAGAACTTCGTCCACTTCATTTTGTCTTCCCTCCGAATAGGACGGGAGCTGGATATTCGCGCGCGCGGCGAGTTGCCGGAGCGCCTCTCCGAATGAAATCTTCTCGTACTGCGTCACGAATGTGAACACGTTTCCACCGACACCGCATCCGAAACAATGATACAGACCCTTCTCACGGTTCACGGTGAACGAAGGCGTCTTCTCGGTGTGGAACGGGCAGAGACCGAGATAATTCTTCCCTCTCTTCTGAAGTCGGACGTATTGAGAAATTACATCCACGATATCTGTTGCCTGTCTTACTGTTTCGACGACGCTGTCTGAATTAAAGCGTGCCATCATGCGGCTCAGTTGACTTTTCGATCCAGGTCATAAAATTAAAGATGAAATTTCTCTCCTTCTCGGTGTGCATGAAAACTTAATCAAGACCGCAATGATTTTCAATCTCGACGTCGGTGTCGGTTGAGTGTTACGGCGTCACATTGAATCTTCAATTTTCTTGAATATTACAGTTTGCGGTTATAACTTTTCACAGCATGATAGAGAAATCACTTCTCGTCGTTTCGCGTACTCCGCTTCCGAAGGAAGTGAAGACGAGCCTCGTTCCGCCGCTCACGCATGAAGAAGCGGCGGAGTTCCACGCGTCCCTTCTTTTCGACATTGTGGAAAGGGCAGCGCTCCATCTTCACGCTCAGCCTTATGTTTATTTCGAGCCGGCGGACGCCAGATCGGACTTCGAGCACGTGTTCAGGCATGCGAGTTTCGAATACAAGCTGAAGGCGGCGGTCGGATCTAAGATGTCCGACAAAATCGCAAACGCTGTGGATAACGTCTTTTCCGACGGGACAAAGAAGCTCATCTTCCTGGATGTGGACGCCGCCACACTCGGGCTCCAGGTGCTGCGAAATGCCTACGAGCTCCTCAGTCTCGAGGACGATGTATTAATTCTCGGCCCCGACGCCGCAGACCAGCTGTGCCTCATCGGGATGAAGAAGCCGCATGCGCAGGTGTTCGACGCCTTTAACGCGAAGAATCCGTTTGAGGTGGCTATGAAGATCGCCTCGCCCATTTCAGCAATGCTCTTCACTTTGGGAAAACTCCAAACGATCCGCGATCTGAGCGGACTGAGAAGATTATACAATTCGTTCACGAGAAACGGCCACACAATAGAAAATGCACGCCGCACCACTGATTTCCTCCTCGGTATTAAGGAAAAGTACGGCGAGATTTAATGAAGGCAGAGTCCTCCCGAAAGGTAGGCATTTTCGGAGGAACGTTTAACCCTCCTCACATCGCGCATCTCCTGGCTGCTGAAAGCGTGCGCGACCATCTCCGACTCGACACCGTTCTGTTCGTGCCCGCTGCAATCCCTCCGCACAAGACGAATGAGCTGATCGTTTCTCCCGAACATCGACTCAAGATGGTGCGTCTTGCGATTGGTGAAAATCCGTTCTTCGAAGTTTCTGATATTGAGCTTCGTAGATCCGGACCTTCATATACGATAGACACCCTGCACGAGCTTAAGAGAAATTATCCCGACGATTCTTTTTTTCTGATCCTCGGGATCGATCTCCTGATCGATTTCTTTTCATGGAAAAATCCCACCGCGATCCTGGACGGGTGCACTGTGGTCGCCATGAACCGTCCGGGATTCGATCTCGCAATGGTTGATAAGGACCTTCTTGGCAGAGTAGTGCTGGTCAATGTACCCGGTGTGGATGTGTCTTCCACGAGCATCAGACGAAGAGTGAAATCGGGGCGCTCAATCAAGTATCTCGTCCCGCCAGAAGTTGAATCCTACATCATCTCTAACTCGATTTATGTTTAGATGGATGAAGTGGCGGCTCCGGTCGCATTGCCTCGTCATGCTCAACTCGGTTCAGCGTGTGGTCGCAGACGTGGGAGCGAGGTTGGAGCGACAATCGCGATTAAAGATGAGATGTTAGCCGTGATGGATTGGATTTACAGGCGTCAGATTCTATATTATGTGTGAAAATGATTTCCTGAAACCCCCAAATGGAGACTTTGTTATGAAAAGTATACTGGCGTCGTTTCTCGCCCTGATTGCGGTCAGTTTTGCATTCGTAGGATTTCAGTGCTCTTCTGCGGAATTGACAAGCGCGAAGCTTTATATGCAGCGGAAAGAATATGACAAAGCCGAGGAGCAGCTTCTAAAAGACGTCACGAACAACCCGCAGGACGGAGAGTCGTGGTATTATCTTGGATATGTTCGAGGCGAGTTAAAGAAGTGGGCCGATATGATGGACGCGTTTGATCATGCGTTGAAGATATCGGACGCTCACAAGAACGACATAACCCTTGCAAAGGAACATTACTGGATCGAATCCTATAACGAGGGGACAAAGAGTCTGCAGAACGCAAGAAGCGACTCGACTGCGTATCAAAAAGCGGTGTCCTCATTCAACACTGCAATCCTCATCGAACCCGACAGCACCATGAGCTACCAGGGTCTCGCGTACACTTATCTCAACATGGGTATTCCCGACAGTGCGCTGGCGCCCTTCATGAAACTATGGACGACGAATCAAAATGAGGAAGCAGCCAAGTATATCGGTGAGATTTATTTCGAAGATGGTCAAAAACTCAAGCAGGATTTTGAAAACGACAACGGCGACAAGTTAACGAACATCAAGAACGTCAACTCGATCTACGAAGGTCAGAGTGTGGTCGAAGTGACAAGTGCGATCGGCCAACCGGACGAAAAGAAAGTAAACGAGGCGTCGAAATCTAAAGGGAAGAAGATCGCTCAGCGGAATGGACCCACCGAGACGTGGACCTACAAGACTTACGGTTTGACACTCACGTTCGAGAATGATCGATTGAGAACAAAACAGGTCGATTTTGTGTACAATCCGGGAGTTGATTCCACGAAGTATATGCAGGCGCTGGTAGAATACAAGAAGGCGCTCGACATAATCGTACCTGCGACGAAACTTTATCCGGAAGATCAGAGTCTCACCACGGTCATGACGAATTGCTATATCGCCGCGAACCAGACTGCCGAGGCAACAGAAACCTTCCGCGAAGCAGCTGAGAAGAATCCACAGAATCCGGATTTCCAGTATAACTATGGCGTCATCCTGTTGAAAGGCCTGAAATATGAGCCGGCCATTGCGCAGTTCAAGAAAGCGATCGACGCCTCAGTGGCAACACTCGATCAGCTTTCCCAGGAGTTATCTACTGCTGAATCGTCGAACGACTCAGAGAAAACAAAGGAACTGATTGCGGACACCACGCGTACGAAGACAACACAATGGAATGCGATGTACAACCTGGGTGCCTCGTACGTGAATTGGGGAGTCGAGATGCAGCATTCAGCACCTCAAAACAGTGATCCGGATTCCCTTCGCAAGGTGGTAAGCGCGAAATTCCAGGACGGTCTTCCGTACCTCGAGAAATATTCCACTTACAAGTCGGATGATCCTAATCTTTGGGAACTCATGGCAAAGGTGTATGCTTTTACGAACAACGAGAAGAAGGCCGAGGATGCCATCCAAAGAGCCGATGAATTGAGGCAGATCCACTGAGATCGGGAAGCCAGCTTTCCTTGCCGCCACGAAGATTAGTCGATACCTCGTGGCGGTTTTTGTTTCATGCGAGCTCTGCCCGGTGCGGGCCGCTTGTGAGACTGACTGGCAGTTGTAAGAGTCGACGAAGTAGGCTATTCTATTAAGAGACTGCGTGAGCGGACATCCGGACGATCCAATAGTGGTAAAGGATTAGAGCGGCATCGTGACCGTGGTTAGTTGGAAACATGTTGAAAACCTAGGAGCGCATAATGGCTGAAGAAAAGAATTTGCCGCAACAAATTAATATCGAGCTCGGTGACAAGGAGGCGGAGGGAATCTACTCGAATCTTGCCATCATCTCGCACTCTCCGGCCGAGTTCGTGATCGATTTCACGAGACTATTGCCGGGAGTCCCGAAAGCAAAAGTCTTCGCACGAATAATCATGACTCCACAGCACGCCAAGATGCTGCTCGGTGCGCTTCGCGAAAACGTGGAGAAATACGAACGGAATTTCGGAGATATAAAGGTTTTTGCGGGACCAGGGCCGCAGGCTCCGTTCGGTTTTCAATCGCCTGGCGCATAGACGTCGACTCGCACATTCAATCTGCAGGGAGAGTAAACCGCTGCAAGCGTACCCATTGAGAGTTTCCATCACGCCGGCGTTTTTATTTCACGAGTTTCCGCGTCTCTGGTTGTGACTTGACGCAATTTCAGAGAGTTACCTTTGTCCTATCTTGGTCAAGAGCGATCCCCACATTATTTGAGTTGTTGCAAAAATAAGGAGTTCGATTTTATGCTTAAAAAAGGTCTAGCAGTATTTACGGCCTTGGCATCTCTTCTGACATATTGGGGCTGTTCGAAGTTCCAGCCCGGAAAATTCGTGATGCCGACCTGGGACACACAGTTTTCCGCGCCGATATTTAACCGCACATACACGCTCGGAGAAATCCTTCATAAAGACTCAGCGACTGTATCTAATGGAGACACTACTTTCATTTACACAACGGCTCCCACGAATACCTTTGCGGTCTTTAGAAACCAGACTTTGACCGGCGTTCCGATAGGAGGGGGTCTGCAGATTGCTGCGATCCCGACCAGAAGCGCAGGCTCAAGTCCATTAAAGTTCACCATAAACGCTCCGGACGCCGTGGGGTATTCGATTCCTAACGGCACGCCGAAAGGAACGACCGTGCCTTCAGTGCCTGCTATTCCGCAACAGACATTCAATCAGGGACCCGCAACTCCATTCAAGAACTTTACAAGGATCGCCATTCACGACGGCCAGTTGAAGATCACAATCCACAACGGCTATCCGGCAACAGTCGTGTTTAGTAATGGCCAGATAAACCTGCTCGACGCATCGAACTCTCCGTTTTTGATTCCTGTGAATTCGATACCGCCTAACCAGACATTTGACACGACGATGAGTATAGCGGGGAGAGTGCTCACAAGTAATCCGGTCGTTTCCTTCAACTACTCCTCACCCGGATCGCCGAATCAGGCCACATTTCAGTCGGATACATTGCTTGGAATGTATTTGAGATTCAGCGCGCTGGAAGTCGATTCCGCAACCGCTGTGGTTCCTCCCCAGCCGCCGTTTACAATAAACAACACTCTTGGGCTTGTCGACCAGAACAAAATCAAGTCTGCGGACATTGATAGCGGATTTATTAGCTTTACGTTCACAAACGGTTTTCCTGTCCCGGAGGATCTGACCGTTACGCTCTCAAGTGCTGTGAACCAATCTAACCCGACCGACACGCTCAAGCTACACATCCCAATTCAACCCTTTGAGTTTAATCACCAGTCCTCGGTCTCGCTGCAAGGTTATCGGCTCCAAATGGCCGACGCGTTCGGCAATCCGACGGACTCAATTCGCTTTTCGGTCACTGCGGTGAGCAACGGATCTGAGAGCCTTCCTGATTCATTCGTGAACATTTCGACTTCGCAGACAATCCAATCTTCATTTTCCGTATCGATGCTCCAACTCGCCTCACTCACCGGGGAGGTACACGTAAAAGATCCTATCGTGGTCGCGAACGATACACAACGGGTCGACTTCGGAGATTTCAAGACGAAGTTTAATGGCGCAATAACTTTTCTTGGCGATTCAACAAGACTCAATCTCAATATTTCAAGTGTCGGTGTGCCATATTTAGTGCATCTCACTCTCAAACCGACTTCCAGTGCCAGCGGCCTGCCTCCTCAGGATTCTGTTGTCGTGAACCAGGTAATCCAGCCAGGGCAGAACACTATTGCAATTGGACAGGAATTTGCGCAGACACTTAATGCCTTCGCGATCAGGACAAATACGCTCCCGGATGAATTCATTGTTAACGGGTATGCCGTGGTAAATCCTGGTCCGCCGTATTCCATCGGCACGGTGAGAAAAGAAGACAAGGTTACCGGCACGAACACCATATCGATGCCCATATACCTCGGTATCCTCGGAGCGTCTTATATCGACACGACTAAGACCACCGTCTTTGATTCGGCGACAAGTGCGCGGATGGGTGAGGTGGACAGCGGACGAATTGTTTTCGAAATCAACAACGCACTTCCGCTTCAGCTGTCGCTTGTCCCGCAGCTCATCGATACACTGACTGGAGCGATCACGCCTCTCGACAGCGTCGTAGCTCCCGCTCCAACGAGTTTCAATAGTGACGGCACGGTTGCGGCTCCGACATTTAGACGAAACCAGATTACAATGACCGGTACACAGGCCAAGCAATTCGCGCGATGTTATATGATGTTCAAGTTCAGTATGCAAAGTCCGCTCGGCTCACCGCCGGGCTCGCAGCCCGTTCCGTTCACTAGCGTGAATTTCGTTGGCTTGAAGGTGTTTGGAAACCTTGTGTTCAGGGTTGATAAATCTCTGGTAGGGAAGTGAGGCGCGCCATGAAAAAAATAATTGCAATTGCAGCCCTCGCGTTCTTCCCGCTCTTCACGGCTTATTCACAGCAGTACTCGAGCGCCCGATTGATCTCTCTGGGCGGACTTGCCACTGCGGTTTCAACCGATGTCGATGCGATCGGCACAAATCCCGCTAACTTACTGTCTCTCTCTCGCGGGACAGTGGTGGTGGAATTCGTGCCGTTTAACATCGCTGCCGGATCGGATTTTCTAAACGTAGATCTTTACAACAACTATTTTACAGGCACTGGTCAGACAGACAGTTCCGGGAATAAAATCGGGAGATTCCTCACTGAAGCGGACAAGCAAAGCATCCTGAACGCCTTTCCGAACGGAGTCGGGCAGGTTAGGACCGACGTAAATGTACGGATTCTCGGTGTATCTGTCAGAACTACAAACATCGGAATAGGCTTCGCTGTGGATGAGAAAGTTGGTGCTAAGATCGGTCTGCCTAATTCGCTTTTGTTCCCGCTTGATGGAAACCCACCTGGATCAACGATATCTCTAAACGATCTCGCTACAGAGACCTGGTGGTACCGTTCTTACAACGTCGATTACGCCATGAGACTTCCGGATCTTCTCATTGTTCCGAAAGAGATAGTGAGAAACTTCGTGGCAGGTATCGGGCTGAAGTACGTGACCGGGTTCAGTTACACTTCGATGCAGAGCGCGAACAGCTCTCTTCACACGGACTCATCGGATTACGCATTCACGGTGAATCTTGGTATGGATGGAACTCGAGCCGGGCTCCTGAGCAACGTCATCTCAAAGGGAGCAAAGAGCACGGCAGGAGATACGACGGTGAACTTCAATCCACTTGCCCCCGCTGGTACTGGGTTCGGATTTGATCTTGGAATGACGGCAACCGTCTATGGATTCGTGAACGTAGGCATAAGTCTAACCGACATTGGCTGGCTTACGTGGAACAAGAACGTTGTGCGGACGACCGGGGATACCTCCATCACGTTCTCGGGTTTCAGTCCGGCGAATGCAACCATTGACGGATCTACGAGCAATCTCGACAGTCTGAAGGGCGCGTTTAACGATTACTTCAAGAACCGGGACGTCGCCGCCGGAAGCTACACAACTTCTCTGCCGACTAAATTGAACATCGGTGCGTCAGTCGCATTAGACGAGCTCTTCCCGGTGATTCCCGGCCAGCTCCTCGTGGCCATAGACTATCATCAGGGTTTCAATAATTATTACAATAACTCGACGACCCCTGAACTTGTCCTGGGCACAGAGTGGAAGCCTATCGGGTTATTCCCGCTGCGGACTGGTATCGGGCTTGGTGGCGCCTACGGCTTCAGATGGTCCCTGGGATTCGGGATCAACCTTCCTTTCTGGGACATTGATCTGGGAGTCGGAACATTCAACACTATTGCCGCGCCCAACTCTGCCAAGTACGTTTCTATTTCACTGAGTATTCTGAAGTTCAGATTCTAAAATTGAGGTTATGTTAAATTAAGACGGCGCATCCGGTGTGATGCGCCTCTCCTTTTTGGGGGAATACTTGATTACGCCGCCATCGCTGACTATTATGTTTTAATTCTAGAATGATAATTGCGGCCGATATACTTGACTTCCTTTTCGTTTTCCTCCCAATTTCTTCCCTGATACTTCTCGCTTTCAGGATCGGTCTCGCTTATGGAAGATCGAGGGGTGGTATCTTCATCTTCGGCGGCGGGGCGCTGATAATCTTCTCATACCTCTTCAAGATCTATTTCGATTTTGTTTTCGGAAGCGTGGATGTTCTTTGGTTATTCATTTTCACACTGGGGACCATGGTAGGGCTGGCGCTTGCCTTAGCGGGTACGTGGCGCTCGTACATATTTCTCGAGTCCACCCGGTCGCAGACCGGCGGACGGGTCACGCCGCTTGCGCAAAACGCAGGGATCATTGCTGCCGCCTTGTCTGGTGTCTACATTGTCTTTTTCGCTTTCAGTGGTCGACCCCTAATGTGGACGGCAGCTGCCGTTTGCTACGTCGTAGATCAGGCGGCACTATTCGGAATAGTATTTCTGATCGGTGAGTTTTTCTCTGCCGTCCGGAAGCCCACGGTGTCACGCGAGGCAAAGTTCGCGAGAATCCTCTCCGCTTATTACTTGTTAGAGCCGACGACCGTCGTTGTGGCAACAAGGATCACGAAGGGAATATTCCTTAACCCGGCAGCGAGCGTAACGATAAATCTCATCGGCGTCGTGGTCTCGATTCTGGTCGTCATTTTGATGATGAGTTTCATCCGCAGGTACTCGTCCACCGTTCTTCGCCAGATAAAGACGACTTATATCGATACGCTGAGAGTCAGAGTACTCCTTTATCTTTTCGTCATCGGCTCCGTGCTGACCATCTTCCTGTTCATTATACTGCTTGCCGCCGAATCCACTTACGGCAGACTAAGACTTTCCACGATTGAAAGCTATGCACAGCTCCGACTTTCAGTTGAGAGGCTGGCGGCAACGAGGGTACGTTCCACATTCCAGGACGTTGTCTTGAGACTTCAGCGTTCCGAGGATGCAAGTGACTTCAGGGACGTCCTTACCTCTCTCATGAGGAACAGGCATTTTGTGGACGCGATCGGGACTGCAAGTTTGTCCGGAAAGATCAATTTCATTCAAAGACGCGACAACGTGGCGAGTGAGCGCGAGGTCTCAGGCATACTCAATTCGCCGGGAGAGAAATTCACGGAGAACGGTGTTGCGATTGTACCCACTCAGTCCGGCCGGAATCTAGAATTCTTTGTCGCGATCAAGACCCGGAACGGAAGTGCGGAAAACTCATGTGTGTTCGCGTTCGTAAAATTGGAAGAGGTGCTCGCAAACAGTTTAGTGGGTCTCGAAGATTACGGACAGAATTTCAGGGTTGTTTCCACAGACTTTTCGGTTGTCTTTTCGACACGCCAGCAGGAGATTGGAAAGTCCCTCAGGGAAGTGGTTCTTTCCCAAATGCCGGTTCAGGCAGGTGATTTCGACGGTAGATTTCTCGACTTACAGAGAAAGCACCTGGAAGGCTTTGAGGTCCTTAGTGGTATGACTCGTCCCGGAGTGGGCGAATACTATGTTCTCACTTCCACGCCTCTGGAGTTCAGCGGATATGAATGCTACTTTACAGCGGTGGATCGTGAAGGAGACGTGTCCGGGCTCTTTCAGCCCACCAACTCGCTGCTCGTCCTTGCCGGACTGCTGATCGCAGGAATTTTCGGAGGCGGGCTCGTAACGATCGTGGTCGCCTTCAGGTGGTCTATGCGCCTCGAGAAGGAAGTCCAGAGTAAAGTCCAGGAACTCAGAAGTTCCGAAGACAAGTACAGGCGGATAGTCGAGAATCCATACATCGGCAGTTTCATCATGGTAGACAGACGGCTCATCTTCTCGAACAATAGACTCGCAGAAATACTCGAGACGGATATCGAGAACCTTCCGGGCAGCGATCTTTCCGCGTTTGTCCAGAAGGAAGACCGTGCAGGACTTCAGTCCATTTTCGACTCGATAATCAGCGGAGAGAAATCAGGTGATAAGTGGACTGTCAACGCGTTGACGGCATCGGGTAGATCAATAAGTCTCTCAGGTTATTCGAGTGTAATTAACATCGGCACTAAACGAGGTGTACAATCTCTCGCAGTCGACAGCACGGCTGAATTTCGTGAGAAGGAGAAACTGGAGCAATTCGAGCGCTTGGAGTCTATGGCTACTCTGGCGGCAGGAATCGCCCACGACTTCAATAATATTCTTCAGGTCGTTCTCGGCTCATCCCAACTTCTGCAGCACAGTCTTGAGCATACGGATCTAAAGAAGTACGCTGACAACATCACAAACGTCGCGTTGCGGGGAAGCGATTTGTCCAAGCGCCTGTTGACGTTCAGCCGACACAGAGGACTCGAGGAAAAGCTCGCGTTTGACGTTAACTCTATCATTATGGAATCAATACCTTTATTCGAGGAAACTTTTCCCAGGACAATAAAGATTGCGACTCAATTGACTCCCGAAGCAATATATGTCGATGGAGATCAGAGTCAGATTCAGCAGGTAATATTCAATCTTGCCGTGAACGCGCGTGACGCTATGCCTCACGGCGGCACGCTCACGATCAAGACGGAAATCCGGGATGTCTCCACCATCGAAGCCGAGATTTACCAGGTTTCTCCCGGGCTCTTCGCGTTTGTGATGGTCAAGGACAATGGCGATGGTATACCCACTGAGCTCATGTCGAAAGTGTTCGAGCCGTTCTTCACAACGAAGCCGCCGGGAAGGGGAACCGGTCTCGGACTGAGCGTCGTATACGGCATAGTCCGCTCCCATAACGGGTTCCTCAAGGTCTACAGCGAAGTTAAGAAGGGTACCGTATTCGACATCTACCTCCCGCTGAGCGACGCCGGCCGCGGACCGAAGGAGGAAGCGGGACATGGAGCAGTGAAGGAGTCGATTGCCACTTACGGAAAGAAGATCCTCTTTGTCGACGACGAAGCTGGAATAAGAGAAGCAGCTCAGGTCCTCCTCGAGCAGGAAGGTTACAAAGTGTTGACGGCCAAAGACGGAGTTAGCGCGATCGAGACCTTCAAACGAGCTTGGCACGAAATAGATTTGGTAGTTCTGGACCTCAACATGCCCGAGCTCTCGGGTAGAGAGGTTCTAGACAGTTTTACGATTACTAACCCGGACGTCCGCGTACTAATTTCGACAGGGTATATCACGCCGGAAGAGAAGGCGGGACTGAAGGGAGTGGTGGAAGTCATAGAGAAGCCCTTTGACTTTGATCAACTCGTGCAGAAAGTAAGGATGGCGCTGGAAAGATTCTCGGGCATCAGCTGACCGGGAACTTGGTCGCGCCGCGGTGCAATTCACTTCAAAGCAAATTCCATTTTGAAATTCCCCTTCATTATATTCTGATATGAAAGAGAATGTTCAAGGCGTACTGGATCGTCTAAATTCACGGAGGGAAGAAGCACGGAAGCTCCACAGGTCCGGGGGAAAAGGATCTGAAGTATCGCTCGCACTTACGGTAGCAATCGATGAAGCAATAAAGGAAGCCGTGGAATCGGCAGGCAGCGGCGAGAACCTGGCGGCTGTGGCCGTGGGCGGTTACGGAAGAGCGGAGCTCTGCCCGCAATCCGACATCGATGTGCTGTTCATCGTCGGCCATGGAATAGAGGCGAGCTTCCTCGCGCAGCGCGTCATGCACTTTCTCTGGGATGTCGGCCTAAATATCGGGCACTCGGTCAGAAACATACCCCAGGTACTGGAGACACATAAGACGGATCATGACAGCTGGGCGGCCGCACTTGAACACCGATACGTGGCAGGCAGCAGGGAGCTTTTTACAAAACTCAGCAAAGCAATTCGCGATTTCGTATCCAACAGCGATGATAAGAGTTTTGTAATCTCGACCCTGGACGGGATAAAATTCAGACAGAAGAAATACGGCACGTCCATTTCGATCCTCGAACCGAACATAAAGAATAGTGCCGGCGGTCTCAGGGATATCCACGCGATCCTGTGGATGTTTCGCGCGCTGTATCCGGAATATCTGCCCGAACCGATTTTCGAGCCGAAGGAACTGGCAGTGATCGAGTTTATCGGGAAGCTCCTTCGCAATGGAATCATAAACGAGCTCCAGTACAATCACACAAGGGACGCATTTGAGTTTATCCTGAGAGCCCGCCAGAGTCTCCACTACCAGTCTTCGGCACTCAACGATCTTCTCGATTTTGAAATTCAGAAGAAAGTCGCCGCCGATCTTGGATACGAGGAAGGAATGCATTCTGAGGGTGTTGAGAGTTTCATGCGCGACTATTTCAGGCAGGCGAGGAAGATTTACAGGCTGAATCAAATTTTGTCGGATAAGATTGCCGCAACACTGAAATCACCGTCTGCGCCGGCGGATGTACGCCATCTTGATGACGACTATTCGCTGGTACAGGGGAAGATATCGTTCAGGCGCGACGTTGGTCGGGATACTGTCCGCTTATTCAACGCGTTTCGCCACAAGGCTTCAACCGGTCTGCATTTTGACGAGAATGTACATGAGGCCCTCGCGAGAGAGCTGGATGCTTTCAGCAAGGCCGAGTTCCGGAATTCGTCTGAAGCCGCCTCGATCTTCAGATCTATTCTCCTTTCGGATAAGAATGTTGCCTTCACGCTCAAATCGATGAACGAGCTCGGGATTCTCGGAAGGTACCTGCCGGAATTCGGCCGGTTGATTGGATTCTTTCAACATAACGTTTATCACTTTTACACAGCAGATGAGCATACACTTACTGCGATTGAAAACCTGGAAAATGTGGGGGAGAGCGATCCTGAGCTCGGAGAATTACTGAAGCGCGTAAAAAGGCGCGACGCTCTTCACCTGGGTATCCTGTTCCATGATATTGCGAAACCGATCTCAATTGGAAAACACGAAATAATCGGCGTGGATGTCGCCGAGCACGCTCTCGGCAGGATTGGATTCGGTGATGTCATAGAAGATGTCTGTTTTCTGGTGAGGAATCATCTTAAGATGGAGCAGGTCGCGTTCCGCCGTAATATTGGCGACCCGGAAACCGTATTTTCATTCACCAGGATCTTCAGCAACGCCGAACAATTGACGATGCTTTATCTCCTCACTTTCGCAGACCTTAGTGCCGTCAATCCCGGAGTATGGACTAAATGGAAAGGTCAGCTTCTCCACGAGCTATACCGGAAATCACACAGGATAATCGTCGAGTCGCTCGATGCGCGCGCAGTACAATCGATACAGGATGAACAACGCGCTCAGCGACAGGACGGCATCATGAAGGACCTCCCGGTTAATAAATCCGAGGCAGTGCGAAAACACTTCAGCGGCATAAAGAACGATCTGTACACCGTAGTGTTTGACGATAGCGAGATTCTTGAGCATATCGAAGCAATCGATTCCCGATTCGATCTCGTGTCCTTGCGGTTTAACCAGCACCAGGGATATACGGATGTGACGATAATCGCCAACGACGCGCCGTTCCAGCTCGCGAGATTCTGTGCGTCGCTCAGCGCCAACGACGCGAACATCGTCGACGCGAACATTTTTACCAGAGAGGACGGCGTTATCATCGACAGGTTCAAGGTCTTCGATAATATTACAGGTCATAATCTGACCGAAACTCAGCTGGCAAAGATCGAAACGGATCTCAAAGGTGTGCTTGCAGGCCAAACCGATCCGGATCGCCTCTTCGAGAGGCATAAGGCGAGATGGCAGAGAAAACTCAAGAATGCGGTTAACCCGAATATAAAAGTAGCGGTCCAGACTTCAGAGACAACGGACTTCACTCTGATCGAAGTCTTCGCGCCGGACTCGCTTGGTTTTCTATACAAGGTCACATCCGCTATCTCTTCCGCGGGACTCAGCATTCACTTCGCGAAGATTGCGACAAGGGTCGACGGCATTGTTGACACATTTTACGTGCTCCGCACCGACGGCACCAAGCCGTCCCAGCTCGAGCTCGACAAGCTTAGAACGAACATACTCCAAATGGTCCAGGACTCAATCGCTTCAGAGCTGATTTTCAAGTGACATCGCCGGAAGATCCAATCGGCGTTTTCGATTCAGGCATCGGAGGGCTGACGGTTGTCAGTCAGCTTGTCAGGTATCTTCCCAATGAGAACATAGTTTACTTCGGGGACACTGCCCGCGTTCCGTACGGGAACAAGTCCGCAGATGTCGTCAGGGACTACGCGGCACAGGATGCACGCTTCCTGCTCTCGAAAGGAGTGAAACTCATAGTTGTCGCGTGCAACACCGCATCAGCCGTGGCGATGGATGTCGTACAGGCGCATTCGACGGTGCCGAGTGTCGGTGTCATAGAACCCACGGCGAGAGAGGCAATCAGGCTCGCAGGCGGGAAGTCGATCGGTGTAATCGGGACTCTCTCTACGATAAACTCCGGTGCTTACAGCGCCGCATTAAAGAGAATGGACGGCACCGTGGGTGTATTATCAGAAGCGTGCCCGCTCTTCGTTCCGCTTGCTGAAGAGGGTCTCTTCGATCACCAGGTAACAGATTTGCTGGCACGTGAATACCTTGGGCAATTCACCGGAAGAATAAACGCATTGATACTTGGGTGTACTCACTATCCGCTTCTTAAGGGTCCTATCTCGCGCGCGCTCGGAAACGGAGTCAAGCTGGTCGACGCGGGCGAGGCAACTTCTAAATCCGTTCTCGAACTTCTCACCGCGCAGAAGATGCTCAACTCTCAAAAGTCAAAACCACGTTATGAGTTTTACGTCAGCGACTTCCCGCAGAAATTCAATGTGATAGCGGAAAGGTTTCTCGGAAGGAAACTCGAGTTTGTGCGGAAGGTCCAGGTTTATTCCTAAGGCGAAATAAGATGAAGAGCGCCGGAGATAAGCCGGGGTCAATCCCCTTAGGCCGATTTGGCTAACTCCAGCTCCATGAACAGGGCGCCCTCGATTGGATTCTTAGTGTATTGCCGTACGTCTCTGAACCCAAGCGACCTGTAAAGCGATATCGCCTCGGTCATCGATGGAACTGTATCCAGCCGCATCTTCGTGTACCCGATCCTCACGGCCTCCGCGATCAAGTCTGCCGCGAGCTTTCTCCCTAATCCTTTTCCCCTTGCCTCAGGCTTGAGATAGAGTCTCTTCATCTCGCAGATTCCGTCTTCGATCTTCCTTAGCGCAATGCAACCAAGTGCTACCGGCCCGTCGTACACAAGTATGAGCCTGCCGTTCGGGGGAGCATAGTCGCCCGGCAAATGCGCAACTTCTTCATCAAAATCCTGGAAACACAAACTGAAATTCAGCGACTTTGCATACTCCATGAAGAGAGATCTTGCGGTTTGGATGAGAGCTTCATCCGCGGGTAATGCAGTTCTCATGAGATATTGTGACGTGGAATTCGTCTTCATTCTGCTCGTAAGCTTTTCACTTGACCACACGAAGATTTGCGTACCGTACCATCAGCTGCTTCTTCTGATTTGCGCCGAAAAGAACGACCACGCGTTCCGTGTCTCCCTTTCCTGAAATCTCGATGACTTTTCCTTCGCCGAAGAATTCGTGGGCCACAATTGATCCTATCTTGAGTTTCACGGCCGGACGCTTTTCCGGCTCGGGAGGGTTTTCGACGCCAGTTTCTTCAGATGCGGTGTCGATGTTCGTGAGTGAAGGCATGAGCGCTCCAAACCGGCTCGTCGGTTCCCAGAGAGATCGCTGGGCGGTGAACCTCCCGCTGTGTTCCTGGTCCAGCAGGTCGGTAGTTATCTCGGAGAGAAAGCGCGATGGAACTTGGTACGATAGTTTGCCGAACCTGAACCTTTGCCTGGAGTATGAAAGGTATACTTTTCTTTGCGCTCTTGTAATAGCCACGTAAAACAGTCTGCGTTCCTCTTCCAGTTCGTCCTGCTCCTTGGAAGAAAGAGGGAACAGTCCTTCCTCGAGTCCGCTCACAAACACCACCGGGAATTCGAGACCCTTTGCGGCGTGTATGGTCATGAGCGTCACCGAGTTGCGCCTGGTGTCCCACCGGTCGACGTCGGCGACCAGCGAAACTTCTGCTAGAAATTCATTTAACGTCCCCTCTGGGTTCTCCGTCTGGAACTCCGCAATGCCCGCGAGAAATTCCTGTATGTTGTCCATCCTGTTTCGGGACTCAAGGGTTCCTTCCTCTTTCAAAATCCGCACCACCTGGATTTCGTCTATCAGCGAGCGTGTCAGTTCGCTGACGGACAATTCCGATTTCATCCTGCCATACTTCTTTATGAGAGTCTCGAACTGTTTGAGCTGGCCGCGTTGCCTCGACTGTATCTCCTTGATCTCGTCGATTCTCACTGAAGCTTCAAGAAGCGAAATCTTTTCAGCGGTCGCGTAGCTTCGCAAGTAATCCAGCGTCACGTCTCCGATCCCTCTGGCAGGAGAGTTCACGATCCTCAAGAAGGATTCATTGTCGAGCGGATTGACGATCAACTTGAGATACGCCAGAAGATCTTTTATTTCCTTTCTCCTGTAGAATGCGACACCGCCCACGATTGTGTAAGGTATTCCGCTTCGATTGAACGCCTCCTCGAGTGCGCGGGATTGGTAATTCGTCCTGAAGAGAACTACAAAATCCTTGAGTTGAAGTTTGTCTCTTATGCTTTCGTCCCTGATCCTCTGTACTATCTTGTAGCCTTCATCCCTGTCGCTTTCGCATTCCAGTACTGTGAGCTGCTCGCCCTCTCGGTTATCGGTCCAAAGTTCTTTGTCCAGTTTCCTTGTATTGTGGACTATAACGGAGTTGGCCGCTTTCAGTATCTTCCGCGTGGAACGGTAGTTCTGTTCGAGTCGAAACACTTTGCATTCCGGATAATCGGTCTGGAAGTCAAGTATGTTCTGGAGCTCTGCACCGCGCCAGGAATAGATGCTCTGCGCGTCGTCGCCAACCACGCACAGGTTGCGATGCCTTTCGGCGAGAAGCTTCAGCAGAATATACTGGGCGCGATTCGTGTCCTGGTATTCGTCGACAAGGACGAACTTGAATTTGTTCTGGTATTTATCCAGAGAAGCGCGATCTCTGTTGAAAAGAATGATGGGCTTGATGAGCAAATCGTCGAAATCCATCGAATTGCTTTTCTTGAGCCTGTCGTCGTACTCCTTGTAGACGTCAGAGGTCACTTCTTCGAGCCTTGACTTGGCGCGTTCCTCGAATTGAGATGGGAGGACGAGGCTGTTCTTCAGCTTGCTGATCTGCCATCGTATCCCGGAAGCAGGGAAGACTTCTTCAGATAGGTTTCTCTCGCGAAGGATTTGCCTTATTGATTTGAGCGAATCTTCTTCATCGTATATCGTAAAGTTGGATGAATATCCCAGCTTGTCCGCTTCCATCCTGAGAATCCGGCCGAATAGAGAGTGGAACGTCCCTATCCAGTTCGCGTGGTATTTCGGGCTCTCATCGGAGATATCGAGCAGGCCTTCAATTCGAGTCTTCATCTCTGCAGCCGCTTTGTTTGTGAACGTGAGGCAGAGAATGTTGTAGAAGGGCACACCGATCGAGACGAGATAGGCGACCCTGTAGGTGAGGACTTTTGTTTTTCCGCTCCCCGCGCCTGCCAGGACAAGTTCGGGCCCCTCGACAGACTTTACGGCTTGCAGCTGAGCCGAATTAAGATCTCTTAGAAAATCTATTTTCATTTACGAGACTGTTACTCTGCCGCAAGTATGCGGTCGGCAATCTCAATCTGTTCCTTCACCCCCTTGAGGCTTGTCCCGCCGAACACGTCGTGTCTCTCAACGGAACGCACCGGTTCGAATATCTTTCCGTAGTGATCGTCAAACAGTCTGGATATCTTCCTCAGCTCGACAGAAGATAAATCGCGAAGCCGCTTACCTTCATCGATCCCCGCGAGCACGAGTTTCCCGACGATCTCATGAGCTTCGCGGAAAGGTAACCCCTTCGCTACGAGGTAATCAGCAATATCCGTCGCATAGATCGAGTCGTCGACTCTATTCAAGAGATTCTCTTTGCGGATCTTAAGTGTCGAAATCACTCCATTGAAAATCTTGAGAGCAATTTCAAGCGTGTCTGTCGAATCGAAAAGCGGCTCTTTGTCTTCCTGTAGATCTTTCGAATAAGTAAGAGGTAGACCTTTTTGCAGAACCAGGATGGAATTCAGATTTGAGATCATCCGCGCGGTTTTTCCCCTGATCAACTCCAATGAATCCGGATTCTTTTTTTGGGGCATCATACTGCTGCCCGTCGAGAAGAGATCGTCCAGTTCGACGAAACCAAATTCGGGTGTGCACCAGATCGTCAAGTCTTCTGCAAACCGGCTCAGGTGAACCAGTGTCTGAGCCGCCGCGAAGAGGAATTCACCGATAAAATCCCTGTCACTTATTGCCGCGACACTGTTCGGCGAAAGCGTACTGAAATCAAGTTCAGTCCGGAGGATGTTCCTGTCTATCTTCACTGTTGAGCCGGCGACCGCACCCGACCCGAGAGGGAGCACATCGATTCGCTTCTCGACATCATGGAACCTCTGGCGATCGTTTTCGAGCATGAAGAACAGTGCCATGAAATAATGGCCCAACCTGATAAGTTGGGCTTGCTGCAAGTGTGTGTATGACGGGACTATGTCCTGTGAAGTTGAATCGGCTGTGTCTCTGGCGCCTTTCTGCAGCTCGCGAATGAGGTTGATAATGCGCTTGCACGCGCTTCTGAGAAACATGCGCTCATCAGTTACGACCTGTTCGTTTCGACTTCGACCCGTATGAATCTTTTTCCCGATCGCTCCCGTCTTCTCTACAAGTCGTCGCTCGATTGCTGTGTGAATATCCTCATCGTGCGGCTTGAAAGCGAACTTTCCCGATTCAAATTCTCTTTCGATGAGCCTCAGAGCGGAAGATATTTTCGATTGCTCAGATTTCGACAGGACACCTGCGTTCCTTAACGCCAAGGAATAAGCCAGGCTTGCGCGGATCTCTTCCCGCCAGAGTCGCTTGTCGAAAGGGAGAGAGTCGTTGAAATCCTCCATGAGTTTCGATGCGCCCTTGACAAATCTTCCGCCCCACAGCTTCGCCATGCTATCCCTTCTTAAGCGAAGTTAAATACTTGCTGTTCAACCGCATGTCTTTCTGGAACAGGGTATAAAAGCTCTTCCAGATCTCACCCGGTTTTCCATCTCCGATGATCCGGCCGTCGTATTTCACCACGGGAGCGACAGGCAACGTGGTGCTGAAGAACAAGATTTCGCGCGCGTTGTACGCTTCCGTCAGCGGAATACTCGCCGTCCTGGTTTCCCGAAGCAATCTCTTCTTCATGTGTTCCGCGGCGAGCTCGATCGCGCGGTTCAATGTCGTCCCGCGCAAAATCTTGTCGGAGGGAGGTATCATCATCACACGATCATCGGTAATAACCACGACGTTCTTGTTTGAGCCTTCCGTCAGGTTGCCGCTCTGGTCGATGGCAATTGCCGTATCGGCTCCGCTGTTTCGCGCGGCAAGCTCCATAAGTGCGTTTGACAAATAGTCGACCGATTTCACCTGCGGAGAAATTGGCGGTCGCATTCCTACCGGGCTCGTTATAACTGTCATCCCCTTCTTGAAATAATACTCGGGAGGAGACGAGGACCTGCCGATGAGAACATATAGGTTCGGAGCAATTGCTTCATGAGGGTACACACTCATGCTCCCGTGTCCCCGCGATAGGAAGTATCGCGCGATGAACGCGCTTTTTCCCGCTGCGAGTCCCAGCCTGATGAGGAGCTGCTTCAGATCGCTTTCAGAGAATTCCGGCCTGATCCCGATTGAATTTGCCGAATAGAAAAACCGTTCGATGTGCTGGTCGAGCAGATAATAATTTCCGTTTATGCAAAGAGTGTTGTCGAAGACTCCGTCGCCTCTGTGGACAATGTGGTCGTCAATCGGTACTGACATCAGGAGGCGGTCGCGGGTGTATCCTCCGAGAAATGTAGAGTAGAAGAGGAAGAACGCGTCATCCTGCCGGACCTTCTTCTGAGCGTCGGATAACGTGAGTTCTCGCACCTCGAGCTTCATTCTTTCGGCTTCCCGTGGACGATCGATGCCACCTTCGTTGAGAGTCCGAAGAGATCAATAAAACCTTCCGCCTTCTTCTGGTCGTAAACATCGTCCTGGGAGAATGTGGCAAGGTCTTCCTGGTAAAGAGAGTAAGGGCTCTTCTTGCCGGCGGAAATAATATTGCCTTTGTAAAGTTTGAGTCTTACTGTCCCGGTCACGAACCGCTGTGTGGATTCCATGAACGCGTCGATTGCCTCGCGCAGCGGGGTATACCAGAGGCCGTTGTACACAAGTTCCGAGTATCTCTGAGAGACGAGATCTTTGTAATGCAGGGTATCCTTGTCCAGGACTATTTGTTCGAGATCGCTGTGCGCGGCGTAAAGGATTTCGCCGCCTGGAGTTTCATATACACCCCTTGATTTCATTCCCACGAGACGGTTTTCCACAAGATCGACGCGGCCGATGGCATTCGCGGCACCTATTTTATTAAGTTTTTCCACAAGCGCGAGAGGCTCGAGCTTCTTCCCGTCGATCGAGGTCGGGACTCCCTTGAGGAATTCGATTTCTACATACGTCGCTCGGTCAGGAGCCTTCTCAGGCGATTTGGTCCTGACAAACATATCAGCCCTCGGCTCGTTCCAGGGATCTTCTAGGTCGCCTCCCTCGTGGCTGAGATGCCATAGGTTGCCGTCGCGACTGTAAATTTTCTTCAAAGTAGCCTTGATGGGCACCTTGTGTTCTTCGGCGTACTTAATGGCGTCTTCACGCGATCTGATTTTCCATTCGCGCCACGGCGCGATCACCCTGAGCTGCGGCGCGAAGACTTTGAAAGTCAATTCAAATCGGACCTGGTCGTTTCCTTTTCCGGTGCATCCATGAGCAAGTGCATCAGCGCCTTCCTGCTCAGCGATTCTCGTCTGGTATTTCGCGATGAGAGGTCTGGCGATCGATGTCCCAAGCAAATATCTGCGTTCGTAAATCGCGTTCGCCTTCACGATCCTGAACAGAAAGTCTTCGACGAATTCTTTTCTCAGGTCGAGGAGATAAAACTTGTCAGCCCCAGTTTTCCTGGCTTTCTCTTCCAATCCATCAAGTTCTTCGTCTCCCTGCCCGATATTGGCCGCATACGCCACTACCTGGCAGCCGTATGTTTCCTTGAGGTATGGTATGATGATCGAAGTGTCGAGCCCGCCGGAATAGGCGAGCACAACTTTCTTAACCTTTGACAATCGCGCGTATCTCCTGTTTTGGAATGGAAATTTACTAAATACACGACTGAGTTAGTATAATGAATGAAAATATTTTAAGATATTTTTAATATCAAATGCTTGACTAAAACCGTTGATTCCATTAAACTTAAAGCGACGAAAATACGCAAAGGAGGAAAAAATGAGAAAATTGCCCGGCGCAATTGTGAGCCTCATTGTAGCGTCTTTCATTCTAGCTGGTTGTAGCAAGAGTGCCACTAAAGATCAAATGCAGCAGTTAAGCGATCTTAAGAGTGAAATTGCCACGCTCCAGCAGCAAATCCAAACAGCACAACAACAGAAATCTGATTTGCAGAAGCAAATAGCTGACAAACAGGATCAAATTAAGAAGTTGCAGTCCAATGAGCAGACTGTACAGCAAAGGATGCAGCAAACAAAAACCGATACCACCACCTCAAAGTGAAAAGGAGCCATAGATGAAACGACTTGGTGTTCTCGCAGCAGTCGCGATTATCTTCGCGATTTCTTCTGTGGCATCCGCACAGGAGGAAATGAAGCTTGACGATTGGCAGGCGCAGATTACGACTTTGACCGCACAGCGCGATTCTCTGAAGAATGTATTGAATCAGCTGAACACGGACGTCGCTAATTTGAAAAGCCAACTGGCAAGCATGGATCAGCAGGTCCAGGCAGAAATGCAGAAGTATCTGGATTTGCTTCATGCTACGCAGGCAGATATGCAAGCGTACGATCAGATGCTGAACAACCTTGCCGGACAGATCGACAATTACACAAAGATGTCCGATCAGGATCTCTGCGCGCATAGAGCAGATGTAGCGGCACTTGGTGCACAGATCGATTCCGCGAAGGCGAGTCGGCTTTCTCTCGCGGTTGAATTCTATCCGAGGGTTCAGGATCTTTCTAATAATTATGCCCAGTTGAAAGCACGGCTTGCAAATTGCCAGCAGATGGCGGAAAAGACTTACACCGTCGGTACATGGGCCAGGAACAGGGATTGTCTCTGGAATATCTCCAAGAAGGAGACGATCTATGACGATCCATGGAAGTGGCCGAAGATTTACGTAGCTAACCGCGATCAGATCAAGAATCCCGATCTGATTCATCCAAGAGAGGTATTGAGGATACCTGAGAATGCTCCTCTGAACTCGACCGAGAAAGCGGCAGCCAAAGCGTACTACGCCAAAAAGGCGCGTATGATGAAGGCCAACTCGGGTCAGGCACCATCGCCTTCAAAATAAGCAAGGGATTCAGCAAGAAGTTTGAATAGATTTTCAGACGCTCCTGTCTATGTAATCACGTGGCAGGAGCGTTTTTTGTTTTCCAACCTTGCGACCGACTGATCGAATGACAGAAACAGTCGAGAAGCGCATCAAGATAACGGGAGTCGATCCCCTTTCCCTCCTTGGACTTAATGATTCCAATCTGCAAATAATTTCCGACAGGTTTGATGCTAACATCGTGGTACGCGGTGACAGCATCCTCATCAAGGGCGAAGAAGAAGAAACGAACAGGGTAGAGAAAGTCTTCAAAGAGCTCATCTATGTTCTGAACAGGACGGGAGTTTTGAAGACTGACGATGTTGTCACCGTAATGGAATTGGTTTCTGGGGAAAGTTCAAGAGAAGAGCCGGGGGACGGGAAGGATGCGGTAGTTCTCTCGGCAAGGAACGATCTCATCAAGCCGAAAACGCCGGGCCAGCGGCAATTTGTCAGGGCGGTGAAAAAGAACGACGTCGTGTTTGTCGTCGGTCCCGCGGGAACAGGAAAGACCTATTTAGCCGTGGCGATGGCAGTTGCCGCGCTCAGAAACAGGGAAGTACAGAAAATAGTTCTCACGCGTCCTGCGGTCGAAGCCGGCGAGAGCCTGGGATTTCTTCCGGGCGACTTGAAAGAAAAAGTAATACCGTACCTCAGGCCGCTCTATGACGCGCTGGAGGACATGCTGCCTCAGGACAAATTGAAACTCTATGTGGAGAAGAATACTATCGAGATCGCGCCGCTAGCTTACATGCGCGGACGAACCCTCGGTAGTGCGTTCGTGATTCTCGATGAAGCCCAGAACGCGTCCAGCATGCAGATGAAAATGTTTCTCACAAGACTCGGTGTCAACTCGAAGGCCATCATAACCGGCGACATTACACAAATCGATCTCCCTCAAAAAAGCCTCAGCGGTCTTGTGGAGATTCAGAGAGTTCTGAAGAACGTCAGTGGAATAAGCTTTGTGTATCTAGAGAAGGCCGACGTTGTCCGCCATAAGCTGGTGAAGGACATTATCGAGGCATACGAAAAGTATGCTGACTGGGACGGGAAGGCCTGATTGTCTCGACCCCGCGTGCCGGATCCACTCCGGTTGAGAGACTCTCTCTAATCCCATACTTAATTCAATTGCAAACCTTTCCTTTTTCCTTCCGAGATTGTTTGATAAAATATGCTGAGTATATCAGTCGTGGAACAGTGCCCGGATATTTAGTTGATGCAAGGTGAGAGATGATTAAAAGAGTGTTGTTGTTGATCATGCTTCTGACGGCGACCGAAGCAATAGCTTCCTCGCGAGTCCTAATTGTCTATGAGGGGAAAGAAAGTCCCGGCAATCCGGCTATGGGAGACGGGCTCCAACTGTACCAGCTCCTTGGCCATTTCGATCTTCAGAAGACCATCGTTGCCGCCGACGACTATAAGTCCGGTGAATGCGGCAAATTTGATTACGTGTTCTTTACCGGCTACACGAACGACTGTCAACCGCCGGACAAATTTCTGGATGACGCATTCAATTATAAAGGGACACTGATTTGGTTGAACACCGGGATAGTGGCATTCAACGCAAAACATAATTTACTCGCGAAGTACGGATTCGTTCCTGAGAGACTCGACTCGACCACGGGATATAACGCGGTAATTGCTCTCGACCGGAATTTCCGGTTTACAAAGGGCGACCAATATTTGAATATTTTGTCGATCGGGAACAGGCGCCAGGTTGAAGTCCTTGCCAATGCCGTCGCACCAGCGCATGTAGTTTCTCCTTATGCGATCCACACGGGCAATCTCTATTATTTCGGGGATTCTCCTTTTTCATACATGGGTACGACTGACCGTTACCTTTTCTTTTCCGAAATACTTCACGACATACTCGGACAGGAACATTCTGAATTTCACGCGGCATTAATAAGGATCGAAGATGTGCACCCGCTGGAGGACCCGGACAACATCCGGAAGATCACGGACATGTTGTACAACGAAGGAGTCCCGTTCCTGATCGCTGTCGTTCCATACTATATCGATCCGTCGGACAATGAAAGAGTTTCTTTATCCGACGAGCCAGACATGGTCGACGCGCTGCGGTACGCGGAGGCCCACGGCGCGACAATCGTGATGCATGGCGATACCCATCAATATCACGGTGTGACAGCAAGCGATTTCGAATTCTGGGACGAAGCGAACAGCAGACCCATCAAGGACGATAACCCGGGATACGTGCAGCAGAAGCTCGAGATGGGCGTGGAGGAACTGATGCGAAATGGTGTTTACCCTCTTGCCTGGGAGACACCTCATTACGGAGCGTCTGAGATCGATTACGCTGCCATTGCAAAAGTTTTCTCGACTGCAGTTGAACAGCGGATCGTGATGAACAACCTCGACTACAGCCAGTTCTTCCCATATGTCATAAAGCAGGATATGTACGGCGAGAAGATTGTGCCGGAGAACGTAGGATATGTTCCTCTCGGGACCCCCAAGGAGGAAGAGCAAGCGGTCCGCGATATTATAGAGGGCGCTAAGTCCGCGCTTTACGTCAGGGACGGATATGCCACTGCATTCTTTCATCCATTTCTTCCGCTCAATCTTCTTCAAGAAATTGTTGAAGGAATCCGGGATCTTGGTTACACTTACATAGATTTAAGAGATGGAAACAATCTTGTAAAATTGCCTGATCGCGCGATCGTATCCGGCAAAGCTTCGTTCAAAATTTCAATCGAAGATCAATTTTTGAAAGAAGTGTCATTGAATGAACGCGGGGAGCGCGTCAGCAGAGAAATATCTCCGAACCGGATCACCGGTGACATTACAAGAAATATCGATCTCAAGCCGGGATGGATATACGCGGCGGAACCCACGGAGGTTCGTGAAAGAGAACTGACGTTCATCGATAACGTTACTGGAGCGATGAAGAATTTCTGGGACGGGTTATTTCCTCAAAAGAAAACGATAATTCCGGCGGTTGCAGCCGTTGTGTGGGACTCATCCGCGACCGGCGGGGCAAAGCTTGACGAGGCGAGTTTTGTCACAACATTACAAAGTGTCGGAATACCTACCGATACTCTCTCTGTGAGTGACCTATCCATGATAGGAGATTACAACGTTGTCATTATGCCTTATCCCTCCGCGGAAAAACTGCCGGATTCACTCTTCGAAGTGATCGACAAGTACGTCTCAAACGGCGGAAATCTCGTCACCGATTCAAAGAATCCCGTCGCCCTCGACCTTGGGATACAATTCAGCAAAAATGGGATGCGACTCGAGAAGGTCAGGGACGCCCTATTTCCTGAGGAACTGCTTAGTTGGGGAACGTTCGAGTCAGCATATAGAATCGATGTCCAGGAGAACGACGAGGTCGTGTGCATAAACGACGTAAACGATGCTCCGGTCGCGGTGGCAAGAAAGTATGGAAACGGTAAATTCATTTCAATAAGTTCTCGATTCGACCCGATTTCAGGAGAGGGTTACGCCAGATTTCCCTACCTCGTGGAGTGGCTCAAGAGCTATTTTAGCCTCTATCCAACATTGAGACGCGATTACGTTGAGATGTACTTTGATCCCGGCCTCCGACGAACGGAAAGTGTAGAGTCTCTTGTAAAACAATGGGCCATAAAGGGAATTCGAGTTATCCATGTCGCGGGATGGCACGAATATCCGAAATTCAGTTATGACTATGACAGGCTTATCCGACTCTGCCACGCTTACGGAATCAATGTAGATGTGTGGATTGAGCCGCCCCAGATAAGCAAGAAATTTTATGACGACCATCCACAATGGCACGAGAAAAATTACAAGGGTGAGGACGTTCAATGGGACTGGCGATACCCAGTAGCGCTTGCAGATACCGTTTGTATGGATTCTGCCACGACCTGGACTTATAAATTTCTCACTTCTCATGACTGGGACGGCGCAAACATCGCGGAAATAAATTTTGGCGGCGAAGGCGCACCAGCGGATCCGCAGCTCCTCACTCCTTTCGACGCGAGCGCGAGGAACATGTTCAAAAAGAAATATGGTTTCGATCCGGTACAGCTGTTCCAGCCGTCATCGATTCATTACTACAAGACTTCACCTGAGGACTGGAAAAGTTTCATGGATTTCCGCGCTTCGCTGATTACTGAATTCACTTCCCATTTTCTCACCATTGCATCCGACGCTTTCAAAAACAAGCCGGGCACGGAAATCATACTGACGGTGCACGATGAAAAAACATTTCCAGACCTGCGGTCCAGCATCGGAGTCGATGTCGACCAGATCCTGCAGCTGAGGAAAAACTTCAATTTCAGCCTGCAGGTTGAGGACCCGCAGTCGAACTGGAACACTGATCCCCACAGGTATATCGGGATAGGGAACACATACAGGAAGTTGCTGGGACCGGATTCATCTGACCTCCTGATCGATCTGAACATTCTCTCGTTCCGTGCCGCGAATTATACGGGAAATTTTCCGACCCAGACACCTACCGGTACGGAGGCATATCTTCTGCTCAGGTCTGCCGCCGAGGCCGCCCCCAGGATGACCGTTTACTCCGAGGCTACAGTTTATCCTCAGGACCTCGCAGATATCCCTTACTCAATCGCACCGCAGGCACAGATGGAACTCATAGACGGCGGTTACAGGATTGTCGCTCCATACTCCACTTCAATACGATTGAGTGAGGAAGTGAAGGAGGTCTCAGTCGACGGGAACACAGTGTATCCTTACCAGCCCGGCTACTTTGTGATGCCGGCCGGTGACCACGTCGTGAAAGTAATGCCGGCAGACGTCAATCCGTTTCAAAGCGAGATGATGCAATCGCATGTCGAGGCGGCGTCGTGCAACATTCTCAGCGAGCGCACATTCCAGCGCGGCGTGGAGTTCACATACGATTCCCCGATCAGATGTGCCGTATCGTTCGGCAAAATCCCATTCGCAGTTTTTCTCGACGATCACGAGATCCCATTTTCCGTTTCGCGCGAGGAACAACATTACGGCATCATTCTTCCTCCGGGTCAGCACAAAGCTCTGGTCATACTTGAAAGTACCGTATCTTACGGAATTGACCTGACGAGCCTCTGGTCTTCGGCGGTAATTTCAATATTCGGATCCATTGCCGGCGGTATTCTCATAATCCTGTACTTTGTGTTCAAGGTCAGAAGGAGGAGAGCACTGGCGCGTGTTTAATTTTGTTACCACACTTCTCGGCGGTTTTTTTGTCTTATCTGTAATTTTCATCTGGTTCATGATCGCGTACCAGCTCGTCCTCACAATTGCCGGATTCTTTCACAATTGGAATTCGACGAAAGAGAAAAGGGCGATCGACGCCCAGACCCATTTCGAGAATCCGCGGGTGTGCGTGCTCATCCCGGCGCATAACGAGGAGAAGGTCATCCGCAGAACTCTCGAAGCGATGCTCAAGTTCGACTATCCTTCAGAGAAGCTTGAGATCGTGGTGATAAACGATGGGTCTTCGGACGAAACAGGAAGCATTGTTAAGGAAATTGCGAGCCGCGACAGTCGCGTTCGCTGTTATGACGTGCCGAAGGGAGAGGGAGGGAGAGGGAAGTCGCGCGCTCTCAATCTCGGACTTAGCAGGACCGATGCGGAAGTAATTGCGGTGTACGATGCCGACAATCAGCCGCTTCCGGATGCCCTGAAATACCTCGTGACGGAGCTTCTCCTGCATCCGGATCTTGGTGCAGTGCTGGGCAATTTCAGGACGATAAATAAAGACAAGACGTGGCTCACGCGATTCATAAGCATCGAGACTCTCAGTTTCCAGGCGATACTTCAGGCCGGAAGATGGGCACTCTTTAAAGTGTCCACGTTGCCCGGAACAAACTTCGTGATTTGGAAACACCTGCTCGACGACCTGAAAGGTTGGGACGAAGACGCCATAACGGAAGATTCGGAGCTCAGCATCAGGGTCTACATGAAAGGCTTCAGGATTAAGTACATACCTTTTGCAGTTACTCTGGAACAGGAACCGGAGACCTTATCTGTTTGGGCAAAACAAAGGACGAGATGGGTGAGGGGCAACAACTATGTCGTCGGCAAGTTCTTTAAAGAGATTACGCAGTTCGAGAACAAATTTCTCGGATTTGAGATTCTTTACCTCTTGTCGCTGTATTATGTTTTTCTGTTCGCGATCGGCGTGAGCGATCTGATATTCATATTCAGCGTATCACATATAATCGCCGTACCTCTCCCGGGCCCATATACTACCGTCTGGATACTTGCGGTTGTCCTGTTCATATTCGAAATCTTCCTCGTCCTGTCGTACGAAGGACAGGACACATTCAAGAATCTCGTTCTCGTTCTCCTGATGTATTTTACATATTGTCAGTTCTGGATCTATGTTGTGGCGCGCGGAATTTATCTTGATTATATCAAGAGGGAGAAACGGACTTGGTCGAAAACGGTTCGATTCGAGCTGGAAGATAAACCCCCGGATTGAAAATTGCTTCAGGAGCGGTTCTGCCGAAGTTCTTTAATTGTCAAACGAAGATCTTACGCCCGATCGGTGGCAATAGTGTCGACTTGCTCAGTAAGCAAGGTGCAATGCACCAGAATCTGAATTCTGAGCTTCAGCGTTTAGGCTGGCAGGACGGACATTTGCCAAAAAAATCCATCCTTACGTCCTCGACCACGTAGCCGCGGGGAAGCTTGAAATCCGGGGACTCCACTCTCGCTTCATCTATATCGAAAATTCCTTTGCACTCACGGCAAATGAAATGGAAATGTTCTTCCTTGTTCGCATCGAATCGAAGTTGTCCGTCGCAAACCACTTCATTTATCTCGCGCGACTCCACGAGGAGATTAAGGTTCCTGTAAACGGTAGCCAGGCTGATATGCGGAATTTCTCTTCGGACCTCATGGAACACCCAGTCTGCGGTCGGATGAGATTTCGTCGCCTTTACGATACTGAGTACCTTCTCACGCTGCTTGCTTCGTTTCCTCGTATGATTATCACTCACCATTTTCCAGAGCTTTCCGGTAAGTTGCAGTGGTTAAGTCCAGACATTTGCCATCGCTCCGCTATTGAAGTCATCAATTAGTTCTTCGCGCATTTCGCCCGCCATTACGCTGCGCGCTCTGTAGTTTTTGTGTTCGATGACGATCTCTGAAGGGATTCGCGGTGTTAGAAATGCCGCGACATCCTCCGCGGAAAATTTGAATCTTACATACTGGACAGCGCTGATCCTATCATCTGTTGCATATCCTTCCTCGAATACGGCTGGAATCGACTTGTCCCCGATTCTGAGAAATACGGAATTCGTGTTCAGCCCGACAAGTGAGTCGAGAACGGGTCTTATCTTGTCCTGCTCGTCGACCTCAACGAATAGAGTCGCGCTCAATTCGTTCTCGCGCGGGATCAGCTCGTTGTAAGTCTCGATCTCGTCCCGGATTTTTCGATCGTCGACGATCCTTTCCACGCGCATCATCTCTTCGATTTGAAAAACGACTGTAGACCGGTTCTCGAAAGTGAGAGTTATGAGTTCACCGACTTTCAGTCTTCGTTTATTCTTCATCGCGATGATCTTCCTCCTGAAAGGGAGTCTCAATTTCTCGTATTCAATAATGTTTTTTATTTCATCAAATTCGATCTTTTTCACCTTTCAACCTCTTTACATTTGACTATTTCTTGTTCCTTGCCGTCATGCTTTAGGATCCCGCTCAAGACCGTACGCGTCCCTCAATATCTGTACAGGGTGACGCGGCTTTTTGCCTGATCCCTTCTCAATTTGGAGCTGGGCAAGGGGACAATCGCTCGCTGCGAGTGAGCCGTTCGTGAACCTTTCGAAAAGCGGCTTGCCTACCTCAAGTGAAAGCGGGAAATATTCCTTCTTCAGGCTCCACGTGCCATCGTGGCCTGAGCATTTCGCGACCACTTCCACTTTCGTGTCGGGAATCAGCTCGAGGACATCTCTCGATTTGAATCCGATATTCTGCACTTTCAGGTGGCAGGGAAGATGATATGTCACTTCACCCTGGGGGGTCTTGAAGTCGGTCGAAAGTTTGCCTTCCTTGTTCAGCCGCGCAAGATACTCCATAATGTCGAAGGTGCGAGAGGCGAGTAATTTTGCGTCGGAGCTTTCGAGGAGCATCGGGTATTCCTGCTTGATCAGGTAAGTGCAACTCGGTCCCGGAGTGACGACGTCATATCCGTTCCTGACGTAATCGATGAGGCGCTTAACATTATACTCGGCATGTTTTTTTGCGCCATCTATATCGCCGCCATCCAGGAACGGCATGCCGCAGCATTTTTGTTGCGGTACTTCAACGCGAATACCGTTCTTCTCGAGAACCTGAATTGCGGCTTTTCCCGTGTCTGTGTCGTTGTAGTTCACCGAGCAAGTGTGGAACAATACCACCTTAGGCGGGTCGGATCGAACGGGTTCAGACTTTTTGTGATGTTTGTACCACGATGTGAATGTCCTGCTCGAATATCTGGGGAGGTTCCTCTCTCTGTGAATCCCGATCGTTTTCTCCATCAAGATTCTGAATGGCTTCAGCGTCATGGACCAGTTCACGAGCGGCGCGGCCTTGGTCGATATCTGTCCGAGAAGGTCTGTGCGGCTCAGGAGCTTGTCCTGAAATGTAACACCGTGGCTCTTTGCGGCGATCGCCTTTCCGCGCAGCATGAGTCTCGGAAAATCGAGCATGTAATTATGAGGCGGCGTGTAGGGACATTTCGGATAACAGAGTTTGCAGTCGTAGCAGAGTTCGACCACTTTTTCAGTGTCACTTGCGTTCACGTCCTTCATTTCCCCGTCAAGCTGGTCGATTCTTTTGAAGAGGTAATCGAAAGAAGGGCAGAGATTGAAACAGAGTCGGCAGCCGTTGCAAATGTCGAAGATTCGTCCGGTCTCCTTTTCGAACGAGACGCTGTCGTAGAAATCTGTCGAGTTGAAATCAAATGCCATGAGTCAGCCTCCTGGTAAAAGGGGAGAGTCCGCGCGGGCGGACTCCCCGTCCTCAATTATTTTCCAAGCGTGTCGAGAGCTTTCGTGAATCTCCCCGCGTGCGATTTCTCCGCTCGCGCTAAAGTCTCGAACCATGTTGCGATCTCCTCGAAACCTTCCGACCTTGCCGTCTTGGCAAATCCCGGATACATTTCCGTGTACTCATACGTCTCGCCGGTGACGGCAGATTTCAGGTTGGCCTTCGTGTCGCCGACCGGAACGTTCGTCACCGGGTCGCCGACCTCCTTCAGGAAATCGAAATGACCGAACGCGTGCCCGGTCTCACCTTCGGCGGTATCGCGGAACACGCCTGCGACATCAGGATAGCCCTCGATGTCTGCATGACGCGCGAAATAAAGGTACCGCCGGTTCGCCTGCGACTCACCCGCGAAACCTTCCTTGAGGTTGTTGTAAGTCTTCGTTCCCTTGAGTGTTTTTGCCATCTTAATTCCTCCTGTCAGTTAATTATAATAATAGTAATCGTTCCTAATTTAAATTAGCAGCCTGAAATTGTCAAGCGGAAAAATAACTGCCGTACTTTTGCGTGTCGTACGTGAGGCAGCCTGGACAATATCCTTTCTCTTCCAATATTGGAACTTGGCGGCGACGGAATGGATTGTCACAAGATTGCCGCGGACATTATTTCAGGACAAATGGCTCGCGTGCTGCAAGTGGAATTTGAAATCCTGAAAATGTGTTTGAGTAATTAACACAACCATGGTTGAGTAAAAATGAGACGAGGTTTCAATTACGAGATTAAGTCTGAATGAATAGGTTAATTCCGATAGAATCGAAAGACGACATTCCGACTCGATATCGGGACACGCCGATCGGTTTGTTGCTGGAGTACCACAATCTGGACAGGCCGCGCGATGTTTACACCAGTGCGGAATTGTTGATTGGGATGTGCATGGATAACAGAAAGCGTCTTAGGATCCCCGATAATTTCGCCTTCATAATCAGGGATGGGGGAGCGAACCTGAGATACAGCGAATTCAAGGTATCCTATGCCATCGGAGTTGGAAGGGTAAGGAGTCTCGCCCTCATCGGACACAACCAGTGCGGAATGGTAAATCTTGTCGCACGAAAGGAGCAATTCCTGCAGGGACTTGTAAACAATGCCGGTTGGAAACGACAGGCAGCGGAGGATCACTTCATGCAGTTCGCACCCATGTTTGAAATCGGAAATGAAATAGACTTTACATTGAGTGAAGTCAATCGTCTCAGACTCCGTTACCCGAAAATCCTCGTCGCGCCATTAATATACCGGATCGAGAGCGGCCGACTGTTCCTCATTCAGGAGAATCACGGAGGGTAAGCTCGAAATCACGCCGCTACTTGCCTTAGCGCGGCTAAAGTTTGATCCAGGAATACATCGGAACCTTGCCAGGTCAACCCAACTGCCTGCGCGATTTCTGAGGCGGTTCGCCGCCAAGAGTAGATGTAATATTTCAGAAGCCAGTTGACACCGAAAGTGCGAGGTGCCCGCCGAGAAGATACAGTTCATTACTACCAGTCCGACTTTGAGTCTAAAGACCAACCGTACTTGACTCCGATCCATGCTGAGTATTAAATTTACCAGAGAGGCGGTGGGTAAGGCTGCCTCACGGATGGAAGATCATTATCGAGTGTCCCGCCAGGCGGGAAGGGAGACGTTAGTTAAGTCGAGATAGTGGGCAGAGTCCTACCATAAGACGTCAAGAAATACCGAGTCCCCCGGACAACAAAACTGTTGATCTATCGATACGCGCTGCCGTTATCAAAACAAAAGGGGGTAACATGGATAGCATCCATTTGGAGGCAGCAGCGGGATTGATAGCAGAAAACCTCTCCAATCCCGGGTTCGGAGTTGCGCAGCTGGCATTGGCGCTGAAGGTGAGCGAAACAAATCTTCGGGAATCTTTTGCCCGCCATTTCGGGGAGCGTCCACACTCATTCATGCGCAGAGTGCGCATGCAGAGGGCATTTCAGCTTCTCAGATCAGGACAAACTGTAGAAGTCGTATGGAGATCGGTCGGGTATGGGAGTGCCAGGGCGTTCAGGTACGCTTTCAAACGTGTTTACGGAACAACTCCGGGCACTGTCAAATCGCAAGTAGAGAATAATGTGGTAGATGTCAGGACTTCTCAGAAAGGTTGCGATTCACTCCGTTGTGGCAACTGCGGCGAGTGACTTCCGCCAGTAGCTTGCCGGACATTACCTCGACGTACTCAGAAATCGCCGAAGATGGAATGAAGAGAAATGATATAGGAATTGCGTCAAGAGGACCTCCTCTTGAGCTGGTGTAAATGGTTGCACCTTCCCGAGTCCCGACTCGAATTCCCAGCATTTCATAGCTCTTACTCCTTCAAATGGTTAGCGTACACCCTAGGATTCGGCAATTCCCGGCGAATCATCAGAGCGAGGTCCAATTTGGCGGAGTGTCCGGAACCGGTACTGTCCCTGATGTTGCAAGGTCACTGAGTCTCTACGCGGGCAGCGAACTAATAAGTCAAATAAAGAATTTGATCTTTGACCAAACCTCTTTTATGTCGACTCTGATTCCCCGACAAATGAAAACCGGCAGATTGTTCTCATAAGGGATCGCGTATTCAGATTGGATAGTTGCGGCTGGTGTCACGGATGAGAAGGACTTGAGAAAATCCTCTCTACTTGCGCCGAAAGCGATCACGATGTCTTTCGTGGTGTCGCCGTATCCCCAGTACCAAAAATTGTTGTGCGGACAAATGACATTGGGAAGCGGATACTTATTCTTGAAGAAGTCGATTGCGCCCGCTTCGCCATAGTTTATTGCGAAAACAATTGCACGCTTCTGTTCGTCAACCGGAAGAGAAGTGTAAACATTCGAGACAGATCGAGCCATGTTTTCCCAGCCGAACATATCTGCATAGAATTGAGGGAGCTCTTCAAGATGATGTGCCTCGGGTGTCGAAGGTCTTAGCCCCATCGCCTTTTCATATTTGATGTATGTATCAACCGGCAGGATTGGGAGCGCAGCAGGAACCCCGATGATTCCCCCTACCAGCAGGAATACAGGAACCGCTGTCCTGGTCCAGCGAGCGTATCTCATCTCCGTTAACTTTTCTACCATCATTCCGCCTCCGGCAAACAGAACAGTGATTGTGGGGGAGAGATATTCGGGTTTGCTGTGTCCGTTCAAAAAGAGAATCAAGAATGTGGTCAGGAAAATCAGCCCGATGAGTCTGAATTTATTTCCGATACCGGTAAAAAAGTAAAAATAAATTCCGGCGACCCACACAGGTAGGGTTAACGGACCATTCTCGAGAATCTGTCCGGTTATGAGGTCGAGGCGGGTCACAGAGGCGTATTTGAGCGCGCTCGCATTCCTGATGAATTCCAGGTCGGCGAAATTGTGAGTCGCATTCCAAATGATGTAAGGAAGGAAAACTAATAAGGCAATCAGACCGGACAGGTAAGGCCAAAATGTCGCGAGATGTTTTCGCTGTGAGGTAAGCAGAAGCCCGATTAACAAACCGGCGCAGAACCACGAGATATCTATCTTGTTGAGTAGACCTAACCCCATTAATAATCCGATGGCGATCCAGAGTTTTGGATTGTCGGTGTTGATCAAACGCGCGGTGAGGTAGAAAAGGGCGGACCAGGCAAGGCAATCAAACGCGTTCATCGAAAAGATCGTGCACATTCCGAGGAATATGGGTGAGAATATCAGAGAGAGAGATGCGGCAACCACCGCGACAGTGTTTGCTTTTAGCTCGTTCAGAGTCAATCCCGTGAAGAAAACCGTGAAGGCGGACGCGACCGCTGGAAGAAACCGGATTGCAAAAATTGAATCGCCAAAAAGAAACCTGCTGAACGTCAAAATGTAAATCGATAGAGGCGGCTGATCTACGTATCCGAGCGCGAGTCGCTTACTGCACGCGATGTAATAAAGTTCGTCGCGGAATATTCCGTAACCCGCAAACATGTTCGTATATAGATGAAGGAGCAATTCTATTACCGAAAAACCTGCGATGATTACGAGCAATCGGGATCTTATCCCACAGCGCATTACTCTTTCCATACTTGCCTCCTGACTGTTTCGTTTTCTGTTGAAGCAATCTGCACGTCATGCCGACAAATTGATCTTAAAAAAGAATAAATCGCGAAAGGGCAATAATCAAATACTTCAGGCAGCTCTGCGAAATCTTTAGAAGGGGTTTTATCACCGTTCAATCATGGCTGTCTTCTATTCGATCTGGAATTCCTCCCTATTTCGTCTCAGGAGCATTTCGCGGCGGACCTGTCGTGGCGGTGGGCACGAAAGTGACCGTCGTAGTCCGATTGATAGACGCCCAAGGGATGAGGGGACTCTTACGTGCTTCAGGCCAGGAGGTCGAGGTTCCTCCTGTCGTAATCGAGTAGGGACTAATATCGCGGAGTTGGTGTAGCCGGGTCGATTAAACCCGCAGGATAAGAATCCACTCAAAGGTTTGAGGTCTAAATCAAGTAACATTAGGAGCTACAAGAGATGCAACTATCCATTACCAAGGCTCATTACTATCTTTTTCTGATAATGAGTCTGATGTGCGCGCGGGGCATTTACGGCGGGACGCCTACGCTCGGACGTCTGTATAAATCCAAGGTCAGGACGAGTTCCAAAACGTACGAGCTCGGTTCGCATGTCATCTATCTCTCTCCGTTACCAGGTGCCACGCTGGCAACTCCGGGGTCTAATATAATAGTGAGGGGCGACATCGTTCTTAATCCCGCTGATGTCGCTCTCGCTCGCTTCAGGGTGGTCGGGAGTTCGAGCGGTAGTCATGATGGAACCGTACTCTTGTCCGACGATAACCGTACAGTGCTGTTTCAGCCGGCGGAGAAGTTTGAGCTCGGAGAAAAGGTGTCCGTCTCGATGGACGGCGCGATCCGTTCGGCTGACGGCGACAGTGTCCACGTCGACCCGTTTTCGTTCACAGTCTCCGGGACCGACATTGACTCTGACGCACGATTGGTGTCGCAGATACGGATGCAGGAGGAGGAAGCGAACGCGCGCAATGTGGACGTGCGGGGACAGGCACGCAAAGCCGCCGGCGTGGCGGCTCTTGGAGCTCTTGCAGGCGGCCAGGACAGTCTTCCGGCCGATTTTCCATTCTTGACCGTGACAAAATCGGTGAATCCGTCGCCAGGATACGTATTTCTTGCTACGCTCAACGGCTCAAGCGCTAATAATTATGGAAATTATCTCTTGATGGCTGACAACCAGGGGAAACCGGTATACTTCAAGAACGTCGGGTCGAAATCGTCTCTTGATTTCAAGATTCAACCGGACGGTACGTTAACATACTTCGACCAGAACAGCGACTATCATTATGTGATGAACACTTCGTTCAAGGTGATCGATAGTATCAGCTGCACAAACGGTTATTTCAACGATGACCACGATTTGAGGATACTCCCGGACGGACACATTCTTCTTCTGTGCGACGACTACCAATTAGTAGACATGAGCAAGTTAGTGTCGGGTGGTGATCCGGCGGCCCTGGTTACGGGGAACATAATCCAGGAACTTGATAAAAGCAGGCATGTGGTATTCCAGTGGCGTAGTTGGGACCATTTCAACATCACGGACGCAACTCACGAAAACCTTCAGGCTCATACCATAGACTACGTACACGCAAACGCGATCGAAGTAGATACTGACGGTAACGTGATATTGTCATCAAGGCATCTTGACGAGATCACGAAGATAAATGTCGAAACGGGAGATATTATGTGGAGACTTGGCGGGAAAAACAACCAGTTCACTTTCGTGAACGATAGCATAGGCTTCTCGCACCAGCACGCAGTAAGACGAATCACGAACGGGGACATAACTCTGTTCGACAACGGGAATTATCATACTCCTCCTTTTTCGCGGGCAGTGGAATATAAACTCGACATGGTCAACAAGACAGCTACTCTTGTTTGGCAATACAGGCATACCCCGGACTTATATGGTTTCGCCACAGGGTATGTCCAGCGACTCGCGAACGGAAACACGGTGATCGGGTGGGGGTTGACCAATCCCTCCGTCACCGAAGTCGCGGCCGACGGGAGTACCGTGTTTGAGGTGACCCTTCCTGACTCGATCTGGAGTTACAGGGCTTATCGATTTCCGTATATCCTCATTACGTCTCCGGTGCACATGGACAGCGTTCGGGCTGATTCGTCAATAACGATAAAGTGGCAATCTTCGGGAGTCGACACTGTCGATCTGGATTATTCGACAAACAGCGGAAACACTTGGCAGGACATCACCCGCAATCTTCCGGCAGCAACCGATTCCGTTACGTGGCGCGTTCCGCACTTTACCGTCCCGTCATTCCGAATCGGCGTAAGAGAGTCGGGGATTCAGGACATGGGGCTGTCATTCGTGAGCCACTCCGTTACGCTTCTCTCCGGAGTCACCTCGGCCACGAGTCTTTCGGGGGAGAATCATTCCTTTGTGCTCATGGACAATTATCCAAACCCATTCAATCCGTCGACCGTAATCGGATTTTCCCTCAGCGAAACCTCGACAGTGAAACTGGAGGTTTTTGATATTCTCGGAAGACGAATCAAAGAGTTTCAGTTTGGTAAAATGGACGCAGGTACCTACAACAAGAGCGTAAACATGCTAGGTTACCCGACTGGAGTGTATCTATATCGAGTGTCCGTGCTCGGAGCCGACGGTAGAAATTTCTCGGACGCGAAGAAGATGGTGTTGGTAAAGTAGTAATATAGCAACTCACACTTGTGCGGATTCCAGCCGGTCCCACAAGCGTGGTCTTGATTCCGTCACCGAAAAGTATGCGACGGTGATGGGTAATCGCGTTCTTATCCCGCGGCGCATTACTCTTTCCATTTCGTCCTCCTGACTTTTTCGTTTTCTGCTGAAGCAATTTGCACGTCACGCCGACAAATTGATCTCCAAAAAGAATAATTCGCAAGAGGGCAATAATCAGATGACGCAGGCAAATCCGGAAGAATTTTAAAAGAAACTTCGATACCATTTGTCTATGACTAATCACGCTTGCGGCACAAAACCAGCGGATCTTTGTACCAGCTTGGATTTTGAATTCGACTTCTGAGCCAGAACATCTATATTAGGAAAGGGTTGAGTAAACATGAGTCAGCTTGTTTGCTTTTCAAACAGGAGGCGATCATGAATTTGCGACTGTTCATGTCTTTACTTCTTCTCTTCGCGGGCTGCCTAGGTGAGAGGAGCACCACACCTCCCGATATTCCGTATGTTCAGCTGAGTAGCTCCCCCGATACCCTCGCTCTAGGAGGACCCAGGCTATACCTGACTGCGTACCTTTGGGTACAGCAAGATCGATTCTCAGGACCCGGCGGGTACGACTCGCTCTTCGGCGTCGTCTACGCGACATCCGTCGATTCGATTTCACTTGATCCGATCTTGTCAGTCGACGCGGTCTGGATAATCATGGGGAATGGTGAAGTGTGGAAATCATGGCTGTCTCCCATGCGGGCCAGAATTTCTCTCTATTGCGTCTCAGGCACATTTCGGGGCGGACCTGTCATGGCAGTAGGGACGAAGGTGACTGTTGTAGTCAGATTGATTGACTCCCAAGGAATGAGTTACCTTCTTCGAGCATCAAATCAAGAGGTGACGACTCCTCCAATAGTTGTCGAGTAGGAAGTTGTTGGTGCGCCGAGTGAATCGATCCGCAAGTCTCGACTATCGATAAGATTCCGTTGTGTCTGTGCATCGGCTTATATTGCGGCACGCGGATGCGTCACACATAATTGGAAGGGAGATAGGCCATGGAATTGAAAAGAGTCTCCGCTGCGATAGGCTTCATGCTTATTTTTGTTCTGTCGTCCGGCGCAGTCGCGCAGACTGATACGCTGCTTGAAGCAGCTATAAAAAACAGAGATGCGAGACTTCAATGGTGGAGAGAGGCGCGTTTCGGGATGTTTATTCACTGGGGCCCCGTGAGCCTTGTCGGCATGGAGATCAGCTGGTCACGTGGAGGTCTGAGACGCGGCATCGAGAAAACCGGAACAGGAGAAATACCGGTCGATGTTTATGACAACCTCTACAAAAGATTCGACCCGGTCAAGTTCGACGCGAAAGAATGGGTCGCGATAGCCCAGTCGGCAGGAATGAAGTACATGGTACTCACCGCTAAGCACTGTGACGGTTTTTGTTTGTGGCGCACAAAAGTGGACAACTATAACATCGGCAGCACACCGTTCAAGCGTGACGTGTGCGGAGAATTGGCCGCAGCAGCTCATCAGTCGGGAATGAAGATAGGTTGGTATTATTCTCCAATGGACTGGCGCGATCCCGACTGTCGCACCGAACGGAACTCGGCCTACGTTCAGCGCATGCAGACCCATCTTTCAGAGCTCCTGGGAAACTACGGCCGTATCGATTTACTCTGGTTCGATACCGAAGGCGGACCTGCAGTTTGGGATCAACCGCGCACGTACCATCTCGTGCGATCGTTGCAACCTGGAATAATAATAAACAACAGGCTCGACATTCCAACCGGCGACCTTTACGACGTGAAGACACAGATCGGTCCGTACGCCGATTATGCGACTCCCGAGCAGCAGATCGGCCTGTTCAATAATAATATGCCGTGGGAGACATGCATGACGTTGGGCACACAATGGTCATGGAAACCGGGTGACTCGCTTAAAACATCATCGGAGTGCATCGGTATTCTGATACAGTGTGTGACAGGTGACGGCAATCTTCTTCTCGATGTAGGCCCGATGCCTGACGGCCGTATTGAGCTGCGGCAGGTGAAGATACTGGAAGAAATCGGTGACTGGCTTAGGAAATACGGTGAGAGTGTTTACGACACGCGGGGCGGTCCGTTCCGCAATGGCGAGTGGGGCGGTGCAACCTTCAGAGGAAAAACTATATACTTGCACATTCAGAAATGGAGAGGTGAACGAATTTACTTGCCACCGCTAAAGGCAAATATACTGTCCACTTCAGTCTTGACCGGAGGAAAGGTGTCAATCGACCTACGCCTGGATAGCACAATTGTTAGGATGCCTGAGAGAGAACACGATGCCACCGACACTATCATAAAGCTAGAGCTTGATAAGCCCGTGGCAAGTCTCGAGATAAAAGATAGAAGCTCAGTCCCAGTTGAGGGCAAAGAGTATTAGATCGGACAAAAAAATGGCGCCACGAGGGCGCCATTAAATTCTAAGAGAGCCGAATGCGTCTTTACTTTTTGCCTCTCTTGACTTTCCTTTTCGGTTTCGCTGCCTTCTTCCGCTTGGGTGCAGTCTTCTTCGGCTTCGCTTCCTTCGGAGGTGTCTGAGGTCCCTTAATGATGCCGACCACGTTCCCCTCCGGATCAGCAAACTGCGCGTAGGTTACCATGCCCGGCACCTCGGTAAGGGGGAAAACTACTTTTCCACCTAGACTCACTGCCTTATCAAGATATGCTTGAGCGTCTTCTACCTGCACGTAAAAGGTAACGTTTGGCTGGGCGTTCGGCATGGCCGGACCGATCCCGCCATTGATTCCCATTTTGACGCCGGTATCCACAAGTCCGTAGTTCATCGTCGGATCAACTGCGATCTTCCATCCGAAAAGATTTGAATAAAAATCCTGTGCCCGCTTTGCGTCCTTAGCGTTCACCTCAAAGTGTGTGACGGGTGCTGCCATTTTTCCTCCCTGCATTGAGTTGTTTAAGTGCGACAATATTTACAATTCGTACAACTAATTGCTTAAGTGACGGTCGATGTGCAATGCGAATTTAATTGTCAGTCGGCTCCTTGTCAAGCTCAGACATCGATTGTCCCAAATGCCCGCAAAATGGCACATTCGAGCACATTTGATAGATCGTAGCCGCCCGCCTATATTCTCAGGCGAGTTGTCGAAACTCATGCGACGAAATATCGTCCAAAGGAAGTAGACTTTCAGGAAGAAGAGAGGTTGGATTTGAGTTTCACAGGGTGGGAGTTCAGGAGCGGCTTCACTGCTATCACACAACTCCGTCCGTCGGGTGAGTTTGGCCGGCTTAAGGTATTGGAGCAATTCCGGGGATTATACCATAGGGACTTTACTCCAGAGTCCCGGTCATCTCGACGATGGCGGACATTTAGTTCAGCGGGAGTTGGTACACCATAGAATGAAGTCTTCGGGTTTCACTAATATTATACTCAACACAACAAGTCTGTAAACCAAACTGCGGAGGAAGAAGTGAAGCGTTCAGTTATCATTCTGTTAGTTGTTCTCTCCTCGTCGTATGCGTTCGGTACGGAACGAGAAGGGTATTATCGTTTCCCGGCGATTCACGGCGACAAGATCGTCTTCACGGCGGAGGGTGACCTTTGGATTGTCGGTGCATCAGGCGGAAGCGCGATTCGACTCACAACGAATCACGGGACCGAATCGTATGCTGCCATTTCTCCTGACGGCAAGACAATTGCTTTCTCGGCGCAATACGAGGGCCCGACGGAGGTATACACGATGTCCATAGACGGAGGTCTTCCTGTGAGAAGGACTTACGAAGGCGGCACGGCTCTCGTTGCCGGGTGGACGCCGGACGGAAAAGTAATATACAGCACGAGCTACTTCTCGACTCTTCCAAACAGGCAGCTTGCAACTCTGGATTTGGCTACCGGCGAAAGGAACCTGATACCACTTGCTCAGGCAAGTGAAGGCGTGTTCACGCAATCGGGTGACACACTTTACTTCACGCGCCTTCCTTTTCAGGGGAGTCACACGAAACGATACGCCGGAGGAACGGCACAAAATATCTGGAGATACATTAAGGGCCAGGACGAAGCGACGCCCATTACAAGCGATTATCCCGGAACAAGCAAAAATCCCGTGTTGTGGAATGGCCGCGTCTACTTCGTGAGCGACCGCGACGGAACAATGAACATCTGGTCGATGACCGGCGACGGAGACGACGTCCGCCAGGAAACATTTCATAAGGGATTTGACGTGAGCACCCCATCTCTCGATGGCGGTAGAATAGTGTACCATGATGGAGCAGATCTTTATCTTTACGACATCGCGACGAAGCATGACAGTCAACTTCAGATTGCTCTGTCCTCCGATTTCGATCAGGAAGTCACGAAGTGGGTCAAGAAGCCGATGGACTACCTGACTGCAGATCACATTTCTGCTGACGGCGAGAAGATCGTTCTGACAGCTCGCGGAGAAGTCTTTGTCGTTCCGGTAAACGAAGGGAGGCTTGTCGAGGTTACTCGCAAGAGCGGCGTTCGTTACAGCAACGCGAGATTCACGCCGGACGGGAAGTCCGTCGTTCTCCAATCTGAGGAGAGTGGTGAAATCGAGTTTTGGAAATATCCCTCCAACGGTGTCGGAGAAGGAGTTCAGCTCTCAAACCAGGGCAGAGGATACAGGAATGAGGGGATCCCGTCACCCGACGGAAAGATGCTTGCCTACACTGAAAAAGACGACAGGCTGGTGATCTATGATCTCGAATCCAAGAAGCAGACCGTGGTGGGGACATCTGAATACGGCGGTTATTCCGATCTGACCTGGTCTCCTGACAGTAAGTGGCTCGCATACTCAGGTCCGGCCGCGAATCTTTATTCCCAGCTGGTCGTTTACGACGTTGAGGCGGCGGCCAATCATACGCTTACCGACGACCGTGTTGACAGCTACAACCCCGCCTGGAGCCCGGACGGGAAATGGATGTACTTTCTCTCCGAGAGGACATTTCAGTCGAGCGTGTACAGCCCGTGGGGATCGCGTGAACCTGAACCTTTCTACGACAAGACGACGAAGATTTATGGAATAGCACTGGCGAAGGACGAAAAATTTCCTTTCACACCTCCAAATGAGCTTCAGAGCGGTGAACAAGGGAAAAGTAAAGACGACCAGAACGACAAGAGCAAAGAAGAAAAGACCGTCCAGGTCAAGATAGACTTCGACGGAATCGGGTCGAGAGTTCAGGAAGTTCCGGTGCCGGCTGGGGATTACTTTAACCTCTCGGTAAACGGAAAAGATCTTTTCGTCGCCGAACACCCTTCCGGGATCGGGTCCAAAACGAAGCTCGAGGCAGTCGAGATCAAAGACAAAGATGTTTTGGCTAAGACACTTGTGGACGACATTGAGAGCTATGAGCTTTCCGGGGATGGTAAGAAGATCGAGCTTCGAAAGGATGGCGGGATATATGTGATCGATGCCTCCTCTTCTCCGCCGTCTGAGATTTCTAAAGCGAGCGTCAATCTTGCCAGCTGGACATTCTCATTCAACCCGAAAGAGGAATGGCGACAGATGTTCGTAGACGCCTGGCGGCTGGAACGAGATTTCTTTTACGATCCTCACCTGCAGGGGGTAAATTACGATTCGACTTTGAACAGATATCTTCCGCTCGTAGACAGGGTAACCGACCGAGATGAGCTCAATGATCTGATCGGCCAAATCGTCGCAGAGCTGTCGGCGCTCCACACTTTCGTGGTCGGGGGAGATATCAGGACTGCAACCGACCAGATCAGTATCGGTTCGCTTGGTGCCCTCGTTACGCGCGACGATAAGAGCGGTGGTTACATGGTTGAACATATCTACAGACCCGATCCGGATTACCTCGATGTGTTGTCTCCGCTCGCCAAGCCGGGAGTCAATATTGCGGATGGAGATGTTATCCTGTCGGTAAACGGTACCAATACCCTGTCCGTTCCATCTATGCAGATGTTGCTCGAAGGCAAGGTGGGACAGCAAGTACTCCTTCATGTCAGGTCGTCAGCATCCGGAAAAGAAATCGATGCAATAGTGGTTCCGATTTCTCAATCTGCCGCCTCGAACCTCAAGTACAGTGACTGGGAGAATTCGAGGAGGATGATCGTCGAAAAGGAGAGCGAAGGTCATATCGGATATGTTCACCTCCGGGCGATGGGCGGCGGCAATTTCACAGAATGGGTCAAGGGATTCTATCCAGTGTTTAACAGAGATGGGCTCATTGTCGACGTTCGTAATAATCAAGGCGGTAACATTGACAGCTGGATTCTGGAGAAGCTTATGAGAAAAGCCTGGATGTACTGGAAACCACGGACCGGGAAACCGAGCTGGAATATGCAGTACGCGTTCCGCGGGCACATCATTGTCTTGTGCAATGAGTTCACCGCGTCCGATGGTGAAGCTTTCACCGAAGGTTTCAAACGCCTCGGACTCGGAAAGGTGATTGGAACGCGCACGTGGGGCGGAGAGATCTGGCTGTCGTTCGACAACTGGCTCCGCGACAAGGGTATTGCATCCGCAGCGGAAACCGGAGTCTACGGACCGGAAGGGAAATGGCTGATCGAGGGACACGGAGTAGACCCGGACTTGGTGGTCGACAATGGCCCGTATCAGACATTCCAGGGGAAAGACGCGCAACTGGAAGCGGCGATAAATTATCTGAGAAAGGAAATCCAGGAACAGCCCGTTCCGGTTCCACCTCCGCCACAGTATCCTGACAAGGCTGTTAAGTACTGATGACAGCTTAAGAAGAATCTTTTGAGTGATTTGAATTAGTGAGCCCCGGTCCTGCCGGGGCTTCACTTTTTAATAACCTTACATTCGTTGACGAAGACATCGGGTTTGCATTTGTCTCCGTGCTTTGCGGCCAGTGTGACACCGGCTTCATCGTCTTCGCAACAGATAATACACACTCTCGTGAGGATTGATGGTCTCTGGATACCGAAGGATCAGAACTTTAAAAAAAGACTTGACATTATGTATCGAATCTGTGCAAATTACAATTGCATAAACGGTAAAGTAATCGCTTAAGTAGTTTCTGCCGTTTAATCGAAAGCTTGTGTCGAACGCAAGTCGTGAGAGCTTTCGAAAGTGTCAGGGACCAAAAGCCGGCAGTCAACACACAGAGACGCCGGTTAGATGCTGAGAGAACCTTCATCAGATCTTCCGGAGCACTTCAAGAGATTTTGTTCCTGCATTCTGGCTGAAGAGAATGCGAAGTACCTCGAGCAATTTCTTCTTACGCAATTTGAGGAATGAAAATGAAAAAGCTCCGACTCCTCCTGTGCCTCGCTTCTTTGGTGGCGTGTACCACCATATCATTTGCCCAGGGCTCGCTGCAGGGCTTGGTAACCGATTCCGCAACGGCTGCTCCACTCGTCGGGGCGAATGTTTTTTTAGTCGGGACTTCTATCGGGGGGACGACCGACATTGACGGTCACTATAAACTGGTCAATGTTCCTGAGGGCAGGTACACACTTCGAGTGTCGTACATTGGTTACACTAGCAAGGTAATATCAATCTCAATCAGAGATGACGAAGCAACTGCACTGAGCGTTATGTTGTCTCCCCAGGAGATTCGCGGGAGAGAAGTGGTGGTCACAGCCCAGATGAAGGGACAGCTCGCTGCGATAAACCAACAAGTATCGGCGAAGACCATCGTCAATGTAGTCTCCGAAGAAAAAATACAGGAACTTCCCGATGCCAATGCGGCGGAATCAATCGGCAGATTGCCCGGCGTATCAATAATCCGAAGCGGAGGTGAAGCTAGCAGAGTGGTGCTCCGCGGACTCAGTTCCAGATTCAGCAACATCACCATAGACGGGGTTTCGATTCCGGGCACCGATTCAACAACAAGAGATGTCGACTTAAGTATGATCTCACAGGGATCTCTTGCAGGCATTGAAGTGTACAAAGCTCTCCTTCCGGATCAGGATGGAGACGCCATTGCGGGGACGATCAACCTGGTGACGAAGAAAGCTCCGTCGGAGAGACTCTTGCGGTTTGATCTCAGGGGCAACTACAACCGCCTCATGAATTCAGCGGGGCAGTACGATGTCTCCGGAAGATACGGCGAAAGGTTCTTCGATGATGTCATTGGATTACAACTCCAAGGCAACATTGAACAGAAAATCAGAAGCAGGGAAGACGTCACATATGGTTATAGGTATTCGTTTAATCCATCTGCGCCAAACTATGATCCGCTTGGTTTTGCAAACGATTATAATTACGGCCAGTTGAAAGTTGATTTCACTGACGAGCTTCGTAAACGAAACGGCGGACAGATGATTCTGGACGTGAACACTCCTGACAGCGGCTCGGTAAAACTGAGCGGACTGTATAGCAGGACTCAAAGACAGTACAATCTTTACGATCGAGTTTACCCCGGGGGGAGTCCGGGGATTGTCTGGGATTATGATTACCGGACGACAGAACAGGCGACGAGCACAACTAACGCGTCGCTTCAAGGAAAGAACTTCTTTGCGGGTTTCCAGATCGACTGGTGCGCTTCTTACGCCGATTCGAGAGTGGACGATCCTTTTGACTACGAGATGATATTCAACGAGCCAGCGGGTGCGAAACCTGATGCAAGTCTTCCCTCATCGTTCAAGGATCATCCCGAACTCTTCCTCACAATCGCGGCCAATAATTACGCGGCCGCGGCCTGCAGCAGTGCAGTCTACTATCAACAGCAGAATTTTCAGCGTGAAAGGACCGCGTTCCTTAATATTTCCAGAAAATATTCGCTTGCCGATTTTGTTTCGGGAGAGTTGAAAGGAGGCGGAAAGTACAAAGCGAGATCGAGATGGATGAATCGTTACGAACTAGACGATAATTCTTATCTCCACGGATTCTATGCGACGGATTCGTCCGGCTCCCCCATCGTTCTCACAGGGACGAGGTTCGAGGACTATTTAAACAGCAGATCAGGCATTTCACCAGAACTTGCGGACTTCGTGAACCAGCCGGCAACAAGCAGGAATCTTCTGACCTGGGCTACAATGAGTCCGCTTATCGACGTGAACGCGATGAAGCTATGGTACAATCTCAATAAGAATGGAGTCTCCGGCTCTTCTCACGAATACAACCCCAATGCACAGGCAATCCTGGATGATTATGGTGTGGATGAAGCTGTGACCGCCGGTTACCTCATGAACACTTTTGATTTCGGCCAGGAGGCGACACTGATAACGGGAGTCAGAGTTGAGAGGGAACAAAATGACTACATCGCCAACTTCTCTCCCGGCGGACTCCAGTCGATCGGAACCATTATATCGGCCCCATCTGGTATCGTCGATACGACCACAACTCACACCGAAACCATCTGGCTTCCAAACGCTCAGTTGATCTTGAGGCCTTCGTACTTTCTTACATTTCGGTTAGCAGCGTACAGGGCGCTTGCCAGACCGGATTACAACCTGCGCCTGCCTCAGTTCATTCTTGGAACGGGCGGATCTTCCGGAGGAGGCCAGGCAATCCCCCTTACACTCGGTAATCCGAACTTGAGGGACGCAAAAGCTTGGAATTTTGAATTGAATTCTCAATTGTACACGGGCATCACCGGCCTCTTCACCGTTTCTGCGTTCTTCAAAAGGATTGACGATTTCTATCATCAAATGGTCGGCTTGAATGTGAGTGAGGGATTCGATTCGCTGCTAACTGCCGTCGGCGTCACATGGCAAAATGCCGAACCATTCAAGTCCTTGCTTGCCAAGAACAGTAACTACGCATTGTATGTCCCCTACAATTCAAATCATCCAACCTATGTGTGGGGACTTGAATTCGAACACCAGTTAAGTTTCAATTTCCTTCCTGGCTTCCTCAGCAATTTGGTTCTTTCGTACAACCTGTCACTGACTAAATCACAGACTTATATAGTCCAGACTCAAACTGAAGTTGAAACCGTGACGGTGGTTGTTCGTGGAGTGCCGCGCAGGCAAGCGGAAATTGTCAACGTCGCTGTCGACGCAAAGAGATTGTCGGAGAACCAACCGTACCTCTACGGTAATGCGGCGCTCGGTTATGATCTGGGAGGTTTCTCAGCCAGACTATCAGTCTTCTATCAGGGTGATTACGTTCAGCAGTACAGTCCTTACGACCAATCGGATATCCATGTCAAACAATACATGAAGTGGGATCTTGCACTGAGACAACAGTTGTCTTCGGTGTTCTCGCTTTATCTCAACGTCGACAACATCACGAACATACGCGAGAGAACTTCTTACTCGGATGTCCCGATGAGCTGGGATCTCCTCAGGACGGAGGAACTTTACGGAACGTCTGCCGATTTCGGGGTAAGGATATCGATATGATCCACCGGAAGACCCCTCATTTGAACCGACTAACCACATAATTCAAAACTGGAGGACTAAATGATTAGCAGAAGGTACTATTGGCTCATCCTGTTGCTCCTTACTTTACCGGTAACTGTAAGGAGCCAGGATCTTGTAATCGAGGACTATTACGCCACGTCAGGGTTCGGCGCAGGTCAATTCCTCAACGCCGTAATCGCAAGCGACACGAGCAGCGCGGAGTTCAAGGCGGGCACAAGAGTTTACGTGCTGCACAAAGACGGGGTCTACGCTGTCAATGCCGCATTCACATTTTCCGCCGGAGTAAATGTCAGCTTCCGCGCGGAATACGGAGGGACAGGGCATTACGATCCTACGGTCTATTTTTTCCCGGCTCCTCCCAGTGCGACAAATCCGCCCGGCCAGATGTTGAACCTCAGCGGTAATTCCACACTCAAGATGACCCACATCATAGTAACAGGGTACGAGGAGTCGATCGACACACTTCTCAAGTACTCAAACACTATGATCCTGAGGACACTTTCGACCGGTACGAACAATCGCATCATTATTGATAGTTGCATCATGAAGACCATTGCAGGCCAGATTATTCGGACCGAAGGAGCGACGAGTTATATCAAGATTACAAATTCTATTTTTGCCGACATGGGGCATCCGACGTCCAACTTTGGAGCAGGGAAATTCATTGACCTGAGAAACGTAAGGGCCGACACCGTCATGATCCAGAACTGCACTTTTGTAAATCTGTATGACCGGGTGATCCGCCACTACCAGGCAACCTCGGCAAATTGCATCAAGAATTTCATCTTTGATCACAACACCGTCATCAATGACATGTCGTATCACGGATTCCTTTCTCTCGGGACCGTCGATTCGTCTGGAACCGGTACTCTCCAGATAACAAACAATCTTCTCATCGATCATTTCGCGCTTGGAGAAGACACTGCCTATGTCCGACAGGTTGAATTCAGTGATCCTGCCGAGAACGATCCGACTAACAATCTCCCGAGAATGACATGGGTAATGACAAACAAGAACAACGCGGCGGTGTGGAACATCCAGAATAATTATTATACCTCCACGGATTCTGGCGCGGCAATGCTTGCGCTCGGTCCGCCGAACGACGCTGTTTATGCGGGACCGTACTACCACAGACAGGGACCGCCTTTCCTGACCTGGAATATGAATGCGCTCCTGGCTTCACAGGGCAAAGACACTGTCAAGACATTCATCCCCATCAGTCAGGTGCATCTCACGAAGGCACCCGCACTCATGACAGACTTGATCAGATGGGTTCTAAACAAGAGTCTGGACAACAAGAATAAGCCGACTCTCAATGTCAGCCCGATCTGGAACTGGACCTACGATTTCGAGCGTCACCACGTCGAGTATTACTTCGATACTCTCAATTGTTCCTACACCGCGGACATCAATCTGTCAGCGGCAGGGACGGACGGAAAAGTCATCGGCGATCCGAGATGGTCGTTCAACGGGGTGATTGCTCCACAGGAGCCCGTCTCCTCGATTGCCAACGCAAGAAAGGATGCCAACAGCGATCTGATCCCCGACAACCTGGGCGACACACTGCAGGTTTATGGAGTTGTAACTTCTCCGAACCTCTCGGCCTCAGTGACTTCATACTTCATACAGGACGCCGGGGCAGGAATAGATGTGTTCTATAATGGAACGCTCGGTCGGTCTTTCAGCGTCGGCGATTCCGTCTCTGTCGTCGGGACAGTGGCTCAATACAGAGGTTTAACAGAAATAATACCGCTCCAGCCGGATTCGGTGTACTTTGGATACCTGAAGCACGGAGCAGCGGCGCCTCAGCCGAAGGTCGTAACACTGCATCAGTATCTATTGGCTCCTGATTCGTATGAAGGAGAGCTGATCACGGTCGATACGCTCTACAAGATCGCAGGAACCTGGGGGGCGGGCCAGACCCTCTCGTTTGTCGATGCCGACAGCAGTGACACTGCGGCTGTTTACTTGAATAGCAGCACAGATGTCGGCGCCTCGCTTGAGCGCGCGTATCCTGTAAGGATTACGGGCATAGTCAACCAGTATTCTTCCGGCGCGAGCGTCGTGACCGGCGGATATGAGATCGTGCCGGTCGATTCGAATAAGGTTATTCACACGATTATCGTCGCTGTGAAAGACAGACCGAACGGAATTCCGAAAGACTTCTACATGCGCAACAACTATCCGAACCCGTTCAATCCGACGACCACGATTGAATTCGGTCTGCCAAAGGATGCGCAGGTACATATCGCAGTCTACAACGTGCTTGGCCAGCGTGTCGCGCTGCTGATGGACGCAAAAATGAAACCCGGTAACTACAAGGCCGTCTTCAATGCGGACCGCTTTTCATCCGGCGTCTACTTCCTGATTCTCCATGCTGGAGACAGGGAGTTCAAACAGAAAATGCTTTTGTTGAAATAACCCCACTTTCGGCATGCACCACAAATGAACGGGAAGGCCGCCCTCGGGGCGGCCTTCCTTTTTTTATTAGCGCGCTCGGAATGTTATTCCATTTCAGCACGCAGTGAAATTGCATTTATACGCTTCTGTCCATAGATTGTCGGCCATGAGAGGAGCACCGTAATGCGCGAGGTTTTTAGATGAGTCTATTCCGTACAAAGAATCTTGATGACATCTTCGCAGACAGCGAGAAACCCGAGTACAAACTCAAGAGAAGTCTTACTGCAGTCGACCTGACTGCTCTTGGAATCGGCGCTATTATTGGTGCAGGAATATTCGCGGTCCTCGGCTCCGCTACGGCCGGCGGCAACGGTATTCCCCCCGCAGGTCCGGGCGTTTCTATTTCGATCTTGATGACGGCGGTAGCGTGCGGCTTCTGTGCGCTCTGCTATGCCGAGTTCGCGAGCCTCGTACCCATTGCCGGATCTGCGTACACATACAGTTATGCTACTCTCGGCGAGATCATCGCCTGGATCATCGGCTGGGACCTGATTCTCGAATATGCCGTCGGCAACATCGCGGTCGCAATCTCCTGGGCGGCGTACTTCCGACAGTTAATGCTAGGATTCGGAGTTCACATTCCGGCGTGGATGGCGACCGATTATCGTTCTACACTTTTCGCCGCAAAGGCGGTCGCAGAATCGGGCATCTCGTCGCTCGGCCCTGAGGCAACGATTGCTTACCAGGCGTATCTCAATCACCCCATCCTATTCGGAATCCCCATAGTCTGTAATCTTCTCGCAATTGTTATCACGGCCTTCATAACCTGGCTCCTCGTAATCGGCGTCAAGGAATCTGCCAGGTTCAACAACATAATCGTCGTTCTCAAGGTTTGTACAATTTTGTTTTTTGTCGCCGTCGGGGCAATGTACGTCAAACCGGCAAACTGGCATCCATTCTTCCCCGGGGGGCTGAGCGGAGTCTGGACGGGTGCGTCCCTGATATTCTTCGCGTACATCGGTTTTGATGCGGTGTCTACAGCGGCGGAGGAATGCAAGAACCCGGCCCGAGACATGCCGCGGGGAATTCTCTGGTCACTTCTGGTTTGTACCATCTTGTATATCGCGTCGGCCCTTGTGCTGACGGGGATGATCCCATACTCGAAACTCGTCGGTGTTGCCGATCCGTTGGCGGCGGCGCTTCACTTCGCACAGGAAGACTGGGCGGCGGGCATCCTTGCGTTTGGCGCAGTGATAGCGATGACCGCCGTTTTGCTGGTCTTCCAGCTCGGGCAGCCGAGAATATTGATGGCGATGTCGAGAGACGGACTCCTCGGACCGTGGTTCAGCAAGATACATCCTAAGTATCGCACTCCGCACGTCACGACGATTCTGACTGGAATTTTCGTGGCTTTCTTTGCCGCAATTGCGAATATAGATGAAATTGTCCAGCTCACAAATATCGGGACTCTCTTCGCGTTTGTCCTGGTCTGCATCGGCATAATGATACTGCGGGTCAAAGAGCCGGACCGGCCGAGGAAATTCCGCGTGCCCCTTGTACCTATCACTCCGGTCCTCGGCGTCGCCGGATGTCTGATCCTGATGGCGGGACTTCCTCTTATCACATGGATCCGATTTGTCTTGTGGCTCGTAATCGGACTTACAATATATTTTACTTACGGGAGATGGCACAGCAGGCTTGGAAAATCTGCTGCGACCAACCGGGCGGAAGGAAAATAAAATGAAATCACGAATCATTTTCTTCGCGGCGATAGCCGCCGCATTACTTTTATTCGGCAGTGTTTCTTCGCCGGCTCAGGAAAAGAGTGAAAGGTACACGATTGTCATCCACGGCGGCGCTGGAACAATTCCGGAATCCATGCCCGATTCCATCAAACAGGAATACTATGCGGGGTTGAGAAAAGCGCTCGATATCGGTAGGGACGTGCTTCGAAACGGCGGCACCAGTCTGGACGCAGTCGAGAAAGTCCTCAGGTACTTCGAGGAAGATCCTCATTTCAATGCCGGAATAGGAGCGGTTTACACTTCCGCGGGCACGCACGAGCTCGATGCCGCGATAATGGACGGGCGCGATCTATCCTGCGGCGCTGTTGCGGGAGTCGAGCATATCGCACATCCGATATCACTTGCCAGACTTGTGATGGAGAAGACTCCGCACGTACTTCTTGCCTACCAGGGAGCCGAGGACTTTGCGAAAAGTGTCGGGGTTGAATTGGTGCCGAACAGTTATTTTGATACTGTGGTTAGGATGAAACAGCTTCAGGAATATCTGAAAGAACAAAAAGAAGGAAAGCACGGCACGACAGGATGTGTCGCGCTTGATGAATACGGCAATCTCGCGGCAGGGACTTCCACGGGCGGAATGACGGGAAAATTACCCGGACGGATCGGCGATTCACCTCTTATCGGTGATGGTACATATGCGGACAATCAGACGTGCGCGGTTTCCGGAACAGGCTGGGGCGAGAAGTTCATCAAGCACGCCGTGGCATTCAACATTTCAGCGATGATGAGGTACGCAGGTATGTCTCTAGAAGATGCCGTTCACCAGGTGATCCATGGTGTGCTCGATCCTGGCGACGGCGGCGTGATTGCTGTCGACAAGGACGGCAATTACGCGATGGACTTCAACACCTCCGGAATGTTTCGGGGTGTCGCAACCTCGTCGGGAGTATTCGAAGTAGAAATCTGGAAATAAGGATCGGCGTTCATCGCTGTAGAATGGTTCCCCGAAATCAAGTCTATCACGAAAACTCCAATTTTGACTTGCATCTGACTTGAGTCCCATATACTTTTCCGATGCAAGGGAAGGGCAATGGGTAAGCGATTTGGATGGTTTGTATTTCCCCTGATGTTCATCGCGGGCGGCAGACTGCTCGCGCAGGATAGCATTGCTACGGGATCATTCCTAGACAGGCTCTCGGTTTCTCTAACTGGCAGTTATCATTATGCGCCATGGAAGGGATTCAACAACTCGCTTACGGTGTTGGAAAGCGAGATTGAGTTTGATCCGCTTTACCAGCAAACCTCCGGCTGGTGCAAGCAAGGTATTGGAGACGGTGCTTCCCAGGCTAAGGTCTACTTTTCCATGACGAACGGGATAGATCTGGTGGCGACGGGCGCAATGCTTCAGTCCACAGCAAGTGACAATCTCGTGAATTATTTTGAGCAGACCTATGATATAGGAGAATTCACAAATGAATCAACAATCTTCCGCTTGAGATCATACTCGGTAGGCGTGGGAGTCCGGTACCATCTCAATATCACGGAGGGAGTATCAATCATATGTGAAGCGTTCGGAGAACGAGCGTTCGGGAGACTCCACTTCGAGTATGCTGGTACAAACAGCTATTTCAATTTCGTCGCCTCGGCTGATATGAGCGCCAATACCTGGGGAGGAGTCGCGTCAGTCGGAGTCCGGGCTCGTTTATACGGGCCGATAAGTCTTTTGAGCTCTGTCGATTATCGTTATCTCAAGTTCCGTGATTTTGAAGGTTCGGGGAATTATCTGTTCAAGCTTCATAACTGGGGATTGCCCACGGTGACGGCCGACTCGCTAGTTTCACCGGTCAAATTGATAGAGGCCGACCCGTATTTCGGTGTCCACTTTATTAACACGCATGCAACCCCGTACTCAAGTCGGTACGTCCCCTATTATCACACCAATTACTACGATGATATTCCTGGCCCTGAGACGCCCGCAATTCTGGATTTATCCGGATTCGGACTGAGCATAGGAGTCGAGTATGAATTCTAGGATATCATCGGTCCTTCTTTCTATTGCTGCGGTATTTGTGTCGTTCGCCTGCACAAAAACAGTCCCACTCGGTCCTGTTTACACGGGTGAGGATGACTGGACTCCAAGTTTCACTATCGGCTATAATAATTACCAGAGGATTTCCGGGAGTTTTTCAAAGGTACCCAGGGCAAGTCTCGTGAATAACTTTGACAGTTGCGTGGTCCAGATAAAACCTGCCATTGAGGATACGTTTAGCATCGTGGTTACTGCGGAGAATCCAACCACATACGGAGGTGGCGGATTCTGGACTGGCCCGGTTCTACAGATGGGAGCGACCTATGCAGTGAGGATCGCAATCTACTACAAGGACGGTGTTGTCAGGTACTCAACGGACACGACGATCGTATCGCCGGTCGTTCCGGGAAAAGTTCTGAAAGAAATCCTGACTCCCGCAGGTACCTACCCAATAGCGTTCTCATTTAGTCGTCGAGGTATTCTTCTTTGCGATGGCTCTTTCTCCATGTGGATGATCGATACTTCTAATGGCAATACATCACTCGTCAGTTCTGGCCCCGTCTTACCATCTGCATCGCAGTACTCTTATTATATGACTTCCGTTACCATCAGCGGTGATACCGTCTATTTTGGGTCCGAACAGATTTCCGTCGGACAGCCCTTTCCTCTTCTCCGCTATGATCCGTTTAACGGATGGCTTGACAGCAGTCTGGTCTTTGGGACTGCGGAATTTACTCTCCAAGGTATCATAGCGAGTCACGAGAGGATCCGGTTAACCTGGTTCAACTCCGGCGTCGGCGACATTTTCAGAGAGTTCGACATTCATTCTGGAACTCTCCTCAACTCTGGATATTCCTTCTACACCTACCCATCTTCGTATAATAGTTGCTATGTGGATACGAGTGTATGGACCATTTCTACTAACGGGAACAGCGCAATTGGCAGAGTAGACTCGTCTGGTGAATTGCTTGATATCAAGATCATTCCAGTGTACGCCCCGGTCGGCCTCGCGTGGGACGGTGCCAACTTCTGGGTCTGGGACGCAGAGAGGAAAGCCCTTGTCAAGCTCCAACTTGAAGGTCAGTAGGAGTGTCATGAACACAGAGAGCGCTTCGGCGTGATGGTACAGTTGACGTCGGTTCGTGGAAAAGATTACGTGTGTTCCATCCTGCTGGCGACATGGATAGCTTTCGCTTCCATGATTGTCGCTTTCCCCTCCGCACTAGCTCAGGACAGTCCTGATTCTACCTCATTTCTCGACAGGTTTTCCATTTCTCTAACCGGCAGCTATCACTACGCGCCATGGAAAGATCTGAACGCTGACCACAACGCGGTCCGGGATGAAGTTCAACTGGATCCGGAACTCAGGAATCCTTCGGGTTCGGCCGTAAACATCTTCGGAGATAACCAGTTCGAAGCGGCGGTTGGATTTGAGATTATGAAGGGACTGAGCCTACTTGTAGGCGGATCATACTTCTCGAGTAGGTCTGATTTCAATCTTCATCAGGTGGTCGATCCCACAAGCACTATAACCCTGCAGGATGCATTCAGTCTGCGGACTTACATGATTGGTCCCGGCATCCAATACGAACATCATCTTTCAAAGGTCTTTTCAGCAGTAGGCTCTATTTCAGCTTATAGGACTTTCGGAAAAATGCACTTCGAATATGGCTCGACCAGTTGGTACGTGCAGAAGTCGAGCGCCGATCTCTCGAGCACCGCGTGGGCCGGCGTTTTGCGAGGTGGGCTGAAAATGGAAGTCCTGCCTGGTTTCTGTGTGGTGGGCTCGATTGACTACCGTCTCCTTAGATTTCGTGAGTTTACGGGGACCGGCCGCTTGGGAGAAGCTCTCGTGTCGAACCCTATCAACTTGTCTAGCTCGAATAACGTATACAACGCGCGCCTTGTTTCGGAAGAAGCTTCCTTTGGCGTCCTCCTCGAATCAAGTGCGTACGAAGCATACTATCCTCACTACGCGTGGAGTCAAAATTACTACGAGGTGCCGACCAGAAACGCTGTCCTTGAGTTGTCAGGTATTGGAGGAGAATTAGGAATTGAATATCGGCCATAGATTACCCCTCTTCATTCCCGCATTAGCATCTTTGGTTTTCCAGGGATGCACAAAAGAAGTTCCTCTTCAGGCGTTGTATTCTAATGATGACAGCTGGACACCTCAGATATCAATCACCTACAACAATTATCAACGCATTCGCGGGGTGACTGGCATTGCTCCGGGGGATGCAATTATCCGGAACATCGACAGCTGTGCCGTCCAAGTGAGGCCACTGTCCGGAGATACATCTTACAACACAATTTGCTACGCGAATGTCTACTTTCATGACTCTCCGGGAAATTTTGAGTCCGGAGGAATTCTGCAGATGGGGACAGACTACAAGGTAAGACTAGCAACGTATTACCATGATGGAGTCAGGAGATATTCTGAAGACACCATCGTTTTGACATCCATAGTGAAAGGATCCATAGTTAAGTCTATCATTCCGACCTTCCCTCAGTATTTTGGTCAGCTCTGGTTCGAAAACGGATCGATTGTCACGTATACAGAAAATTGGTGGAGCGTGGATACATCCAACGGTGCATCGCATGTGTTTTCTCAGTTCCAGTTGCCTAGTCAATACGGCCGCTTCTGGTGGAACCCGATCGCATTCAACAAAGATACCGCATATTTCATTCTATGGAATTATCATGAAGGTGAATCGGTTCAGATGCTGAAGTGCGACATCAACACCATCTCTCTCGATTCTAACTTCTATCTTGAGCGTTGCGATGGTAATCTTGTAGCGATTGCAGTGAGCGACTCAAAAATCGGCGTAATCTGGTGGCCATCAATCGGACAAACATTAGTTGTCGATGAATATGACGTCTCTTCGGGGAAACTAATGAACTCAGTGAACATTCCGAGGATATGGGTCTTGAACACGAACGCTATGGCTTATGTGGACACATCTCTGTGGGTTTCTTATTCCTCCCCCGATACATATAATCGAATCGGGAGGATTGATTTTTCTACTGGTGCCATCGCAGACTCTACTGATATTCCGGTGTATCAGCCCATGCAATTAGTTTGGGATGGCACTCACTTCTGGGTTTGGGATGCTCAAACTGCCGCACTTGTCAAGCTCCAGCTCGACGGTCCTTAACTCCTCTCTCCTGTCTCCTTTCTCCTCCTTCCCCCCGTTATTGCATAATCACCCCCTCAAATTTATATTGAATTGACGTCAGCTGTCGATTTTCCTGTAGTCTGACGTCCGGCCCCTATAAAATGAATTGAGGACGAATGAATTATGAGGTGAGAGGAGCTTCCTCTGTAAGCGGAGCGTTCAAAGTACCGGGCGACAAATCGATTTCCCACAGAGCAGTCATCTTCTCCTCGTTGGCAAAAGGACAATCAGTAATTAACGGCATTTCCAGCGGCGCCGATGTCAATAGTACAATTTCCTGTATGTCAGCACTTGGAACACTAATCGTCCGGCAGGACGGTCACGTAACAATTTCCGGAAAGGGGAAGTCATCGTTAGGTCAGTCCAGAAGCGCACTCGATGCCGGCAATAGCGGGACCACAATGCGACTTCTCAGCGGAGTTCTTTCAGGACAGAAATTTGGGTCGACAATCACGGGCGACGAAACCTTGAGACGCAGACCAATGCAGAGGATAATAGATCCGCTCTCTCAAATGGGCGCGAACATCTCCGCAACTGCGAGCGGTACCGCACCTCTCAGGATTTTTCCGTCCGAGAATTTTCACGGCATCAGATATGTCCTTCCCCTTCCGAGCGCACAAGTCAAATCGTCTGTCCTCCTGGCCGGAATCTTTGCCGAAGGCGAGACTACTGTCGTCGAACCTGTTGAATCGCGGGATCACACGGAAAGAATGCTGCGACTTGCAAAGTCAAAGACTAGCAAGGGGTTCGAGACAAAGATCTCGTCTGATTACGTTGTCCAGCCCGCTGAGTATGACGTAGCAGGCGATATATCTTCCGCCGCCTTTTTCATGGCGGCAGCGGCAATTCTCCCGAATTCTTCCGTGACGGCGGCCGGAATCACTCTCAATCCGACGCGCACGGGTTTTCTGGATGTTCTCGTAATGATGGGCGCAAAAGTGGAAATCAATAATATACGTGAAACCACAGGCGAGCCTGTCGGCGATGTGACTGTGTCGCATTCAGAACTCAACGGCGTCGAGATCGGCGGAGAGATGATCCCCCGACTTATCGACGAGCTTCCCGTGATCGGTGTAATGGCGGCATTCGCAAACGGCGAAACGATCGTGCGCGACGCACATGATCTCAGGCGAAAGGAGTCGGACCGCATCGTCGCGGTGGTAGATAACCTCCAGGCAATGGACGCAGACGTGTCGGAGACGGACGATGGGTTCATCGTCGCCGGAACGGGACACCTTCGCGGTGCGGAGGTTGACTCCTTCAAGGACCACAGGATCGCCATGGCGTTTGCCGTCGCCGGACTAGCCGCAAATGGAAATACTGTCGTTAAGAATTCTGAATGGGCCGAGATTTCTTATCCTGAATTTTTTCATACACTTGAAAAGCTAGTCGTGAGGGATTGAATATGGCGAGTGTAAGGCTGAGTAACGTCTCCAAAGTTTACGAGGGCGGAGTCGTGGCGGTAAAGGACGTAAACCTCGAAGTCGCCGACAAGGAATTTGTTGTGCTTGTCGGTCCGTCAGGATGCGGCAAGTCGACCACGTTGAGAATGATCGCCGGACTCGAGGAGATTTCGGACGGCGAAATGTATATCGAGAACGAACTTGTGAACGATGTTGCGCCCAAAGACCGGGATATCGCGATGGTCTTTCAAAATTACGCGCTCTATCCTCACATGACTGTCTATGAAAACATGGCGTTCGGACTGAAGTTGCGAAAATTCCCGAAGCCTGAAATTGACACGCGTGTCAGGGAGGCCGCGCAGATCCTCGGTATCTCCGAATACCTTGATAGGAAACCGAAAGCGCTTTCGGGTGGTCAACGCCAGCGTGTTGCACTCGGCCGCGCGATCGTCAGGAAACCGAAGGTGTTTCTGTTCGACGAACCTCTTTCGAATCTCGACGCGAAGATGCGAGTACAAATGCGCGCTGAGATTTCGAAGATCCATCAGCGCCTGGGCGCCACGATGATTTACGTAACCCATGACCAGGTCGAAGGCATGACGATGGGCGACCGAATTGTCGTAATGAAGAACGGTATCGTCCAGCAGATCGATACGCCCCTCAATCTTTACAACCGCCCGGTAAACAAATTTGTCGCCGGCTTTATCGGGAGCCCGGCAATGAATTTTTTTGAGGGCGAGATACGCAAGAACGGTAAACTCTATTTCTACGAGCTCGGCGGCGCTCTTAAACTCGAGCTGCCATCCTCGCATGACGCGGTGCTCGCCGCTTACTCAAATAAGAAACTTTACATGGGCGTGAGACCGGAGCACATTTCCATTCAAGAGGCGCAGCGTAGCGAACTCGACTCTACCGCCACACTTCGCGTCGACATCTCCGAACCGATGGGTAACGAAGTCTTCCTCTATTTTAGCTCAAATACAACTCAAATTGTCGCGCGGGTCACAAATTCTGTTGATCCAAGACCGGGAACGGACTTGAAGATGTATTTCGACACAACACACGCGCACTTTTTCGACAAAGATGACGAAAGGTCGCTTTTTATAGCCTGATATGGAAACTTCATTTAGAAACTTACCGGAACAATCGAAACTGTTTACCGACTACCTGTATGATTACGAGAAGGTCAGGAAGTACTATAGCGTCGATTTTTCCAATGACGATGAGTTGCGCGGTCATTTCTCGAAGGTTCTCGCCGCGTTCGCTCCGAGGAGAGGGAAGCTCGTGGATCTCCTGCGCCGCCAGAACTCTCGCCTGAATTCGTCCGACTCATACTCCGCCGCGCTCGACCTGCTGAAGAAGGACAATTCGCTTTGCGTAGTTACCGGTCAGCAAGTCGGACTTTTCTGCGGGCCGCTCTACACTCTATTCAAAACGATTAGTGCGATAAAGCTTGCCGGCGACCTGAAGGATCGATTTCCTGATTTCGAATTTGTGCCCGTGTTCTGGCTGGAGGGCGACGACCATGATTTCGAGGAATCGAATCACGTCCATCTCTTGAACGCGTCTTCGGAAGTCGTGCGTGTGGAAGCGATTGTGACGAATAATGGAGACGAGCAGTTGCGTCCCCTTAGCGAGATAAGATTCGATGGGTCGCTTGAACAGGTTTTCCAACAGGTAGACGCGTTACTACCTTCGTCCGACTTCAAGCCTGCGTTGATGAAAATGTTGACGGAGACCTACAAGGAGGGCGAGACTTACACAAGTGCTTTCTCCCGGCTTCTCACAAGAATCGTCGGAACGCATCCTCTTGTGGTTCTGGATCCGTACGAGCCGGAGGCGAAGAGCCTGCTTAAGCCGATTTTCGAGAAAGAATTCCAGACATTCCCGAAGACCAGCGAGGAAATCATAAAGCAGAGCGCGGGACTCGAAGAGGATTATCACGTTCAGGTGAAACCGCGTGTTGTAAACCTGTTCTACATCGAAGGCGGACTTCGTCGCGGACTCGAACCTGTAGGAGCAGGTTTCTCTCTCAGAGGGACGAAGAGAAAACTCATGCCGGAACAAATTAGAACGCTTCTCGAGACCAAACCCGAATCTTTCAGTCCGAATGTCGTTCTCAGACCGGTGTGCCAGGATTATCTCCTTCCCACTGCCGCCTATGTCGCCGGGCCGGGAGAGCTCGCATACTTTGCCCAACTCAAGGGTGTGTATGAGCACTTCGAAGTCGAGATGCCGCCCCTCTTTCCGCGTGCGAGTGCCACGATATTGGAACACAGGGTTATGAAGGTGATGGAGAAATACAAACTCGAGTTGTCGGATGCGTTTTCCGATTTCGAGACGGTCATGAAAAAGGCACTTGCGGCCGCCAATCCGGAAAACATTCCGGGTGAATTCGAAAAGACGACTGACGATGTCCGGAAGGCGATAGAGAGACTTGAACCGCTTGTACTGCGTGTCGACGCGACTCTGAAAGGAGTAATGGATTCCACTATATCAAGGATGATCCATCATCTTCATCATTTCGAGGAAAAGACGACGGCTGCATACCACAGGAAGAATGAACAGGTCGTTCAGCAAACAAGGAAATTCCAGCAGTCGCTATTCCCGAACCGCGACCTCCAGGAAAGAGTCCTGAACTTTATTTACTTTTATAACAAGTACGGTGGGGATTTCATAGATTTTCTTTTCCGCGAGCTGCCCGGCTTCTCGCGGTCTCACCACGTGTTGACGGTATAAGATGATACGCGAGGCGATAGCGAAACTAATCGCGGGCGAGAGTCTTGCGCGCGATGAAGCTTACAGGACGATGCTGGAAATTATGAACGGCGAGGCGACTGAGTCGCAGATTGCCGGCTTCCTCGTCGCCCTGAGGCTGAAGGGAGAAACTGTCGACGAGATAGTGGGAAGTGCTATGGCCATGCGTGAGAAAGCGGAGAAGCTGCGCGTTGACAAAGAAATAGTTCTGGATACGTGCGGGACGGGCGGCGATAACGCGGGGACATTTAATATTTCCACCGCCGCTGCGATCGTCGCATCTGCCGCGGGGGCCACTGTCGCTAAGCACGGCGGTCGCGCTGTCTCCAGCAAATCAGGTAGTGCCGATGTGCTCAAAGCACTCGGACTGAATCTCGACGGGCTCGACTTACAGAAGACAGAGAGGGCTCTTAAAGAAATTGGCATCGCGTTTCTCTTTGCTCCGCTCCATCACAAGTCGATGAGGTTCGCGGCACCTGTCCGCCGAGATCTTGGCGTGAGGACTATATTCAATCTCCTCGGGCCCCTGACAAATCCCGCAGGCGCAAACCGCCAGTTAATGGGAGTTTACAGCGATAAGATTGTCGGTCCCGTCGCAGAGGTGCTGAGGGATCTCGGGAGCGAGGCAGCCCTTGTTGTCCACGGAGAGCCGACCATGGACGAGGTTTCTCTTTGCGGTAAAACGATCGTTGCCGAACTCAAGCTTGGAGTTGTGACACGATACGAAATCAAGCCGGAAGACTTTGGCATGAAACGGGTTCAGTTGAGCGAGCTTGTCGTAAGGAACCAGGAAGAAGCGGTGGAGGCTTTCATGATGGCGATCCGCGGACAGGTGTCGCCGTTCCATGATGCTGTTCTCCTGAATTCCGGCGCCGCAATCTACGTGGCAGGAATCGAGCGTGATATAAAAACCGGGATAGACAGGGCGCGGGACGTGATCACAAAAGGACTTGCCGAGAAGAAACTCCGCTCCCTCATCGAGATAACATCCGTATGATCGGGAGTTACCTGATCTTTGTGGTGCTGTTTGTTGCTGCATCACTTTCGTGGGGGCTGGTGTTTTCCTTCGACGCCGTAAAGCTTGCCAAGAAAAACCTCTTCCTCTTCTTGGTCTGCTCGGTGATTATATCTACCCTGGCTTCCGTATTTCTCCTAGAAGGACTCGCGGAAACCATGCTACGAATAAGTTTCACTTTTGCCTCCGCCACATTTGCTCTGACCTTCTGCGCGTCTCTAGGCGTCGGTTACGCGTTGAGCGCGGTTCCAAAGACCTCGGCCTTTATCCTCAGCATCGAAAAGATGTTTGCGCCATCGGGAAAAGACGGAGACAGGTCTGAAATTATAGAACAAATTCTCGAGAGATCTGCCAAAAGCGGTGAAATAGACGTCCTCGAAAGAGAACTTCTCGAGAGCGTTCTGAAATTTAACGACAAGATAGTCAGGGAAGTCATGGTGCCCAGAGGAGACATTGTCGCAATCAACATCGACGAGGATCCGAGACCGCTCTTGAGAAAAGTAATCGAGGAAGGTTTCTCGCGCCTCCCGGTCTACCGCGGGTCTGTTGATAATGTTGTCGGTGTGATCTACGCGAAAGACTTATTGACGATGGTCGAAGATGGCGGAGTCATCGTTCTTCAGGACATCGTGAGAAGTCCTTATTACGTTCCGGAATCTAAGAAGATAAGCCAGCTGCTTCGTGACATGCAGAAGAACAAAGTCCACCTCGCAGTGGTCGTGGACGAGTTCGGCGGCACCGAGGGCATCGTGACTCTGGAAGATGTTCTGGAGGAGATTGTCGGTGAAATTCAGGATGAGTATGACGAGTCGTTATCCGAAATAGTGAAGGACGAAAACGGAGACATCCATTTTTCCGGTTCGATGACCGTCAGCAGGTTCAATGAGCTTCTCGGATGCGAGGTGCCTCAGGGTGAAGACTATGATACGATGGCTGGATTCGTGCAAAAACTTGCCGGCCGTCTCCCGCAAGAAGGCGAGGTTTTTAACCATGATGAAATGCTGTTCCATGTCGAGGAATTGTTTAAGCATAGGATTAGACGGCTCAAGGTTTCTTACAGAGAACACCCCTTCCAGGTGAATGATCGCATAAAAAAAGGTGTATCGGCTGAGGCGCCTTATCCGGGTGCAGCGGTCCGAACGAAAAATAGTGAGGCGGTCACCATAAAGAAAACGGAACACCCACGTAAGAAGGTGCCTACAGTTGGAAGGAAAGCGATCCGTCCACCGCAATCAAAGAAAGGGAAGAAGAGGCATTGAATTTCCTGGAGACGATCGTTCGCCAGAAAAGGATCAACGTCGAGGAATCGAAAGGCGTTCTTACTCCCGGCGACCTGATGAGTCTGGTATCCGAAATTAGGCCTAAGAATGATTTCAGGAAGTGTATCTCCAGGGAGACCGGCGGCCGTGTGAAGATTATTGCTGAAATAAAACGTGCGTCCCCGTCGAAGGGCATCATCGCTGCCAGCATTGACCCGGTAGCAATAGCTAAAGACTATGAGGCCGGAGGCGCCTCAGCAGTCTCTGTCCTGACGGAGAATAACTTTTTCAGCGGATCAACTAAGGATCTGCAGGGCGTACGCGATGCGGTACCGAAGATTCCTGTCCTGAGGAAAGACTTTATCATCGATGAGTACCAGATTCATGAATCACTGTTGATCGGTGCCGATGCGGTACTGTTTATTGCAGCGGCTTTAAGCGCGGATAGATTGAAGAAATTCATCCGGATTGCGAAAGGCAGCTCGCTCGGAGCGCTTGTTGAAGTGCATGATATGGGTGAGCTGGACACCGCAATCTCAGCCGGAGCAGACACCATCGGTGTGAACAACAGAAACCTCACGACATTTGAAGTCTCACGTGACGTCTCCGAGAGACTCGGACGCAATATTCCGAAAGACGTTGTCAGCGTGAGCGAAAGCGGCATAAATGATCCGGAAGAACTCAGTGCTGCCGCCGATATGGGCTATCATGCGGTATTGATAGGTGAACACTTCATGAGGGCAGCCGACAGGGTGGCAGAGGTGAAGCGATTCACGGGCGGGAGGAGCCGTTGAGGTCTTTTCAGATCCGGAGAATGTCAAAGGTCGAAAGAAAAGACCGTACCTGATCAATTAAGTGTTCCCGGTTTACTTCTGTTCCACCGTTTGGTTCTGACTTGTAATTCTATCCTTTTGAAGTTTGACATTTGAGGATTAATTGTTCGTCAAGATCTGTGGAATAACAAATATCAAAGACGCTTATGCGTGTGTTGAATATCAAGCCGATGCCATTGGCTTGAACTTCTATACAAGGAGCAAAAGGTACATTCAATTCGATGATGCAGCCGCCATCGTTAGGGAAGTGTCACCGTATGTGAACACCGTCGGAATCCTAGTCGAGCCCACACTTGAAGATATCGCCCTGGCATTCGAGGCGACAGAAGTGGACGCTGTGCAGGTTTACGATCCGAATTTCGATCTCGGCGATTTCAAGTTCAAGAAATCTTTGTATTGCGCGGTCCGTGTCAAAGAATCTGCAGATGTAACTGCGGCGTCGAGGCTTGGCGCTGACCTTGTCTTTCTCGATACGTACGTCCCGGGTGAATACGGGGGGACAGGCGTGCGCTCGAACTGGGACAAAATAGCAGAGAGTGGGGTCGACCTGTCGATGAAGTTCGTCATCTCCGGCGGTCTGAGCGATTCGAACGTGTGCCAGGCAATATTGAAACTCAGGCCATACGGCGTCGACACCGCATCGGGTGTTGAAATATCACCCCGACAAAAGGATCACGCGAAGATTAAGAAGTTTGTCTCGGACGCCAAGGAATGCGGATGATGCAAGCGGGTGTGACACGGTTGGAAACCCGGGAAGCCACGCGCGAACTGGCGCTATTCGCCGATGCGCGTTGGGACGTAGTGTGAATTTTATTCTCTTATTTGATCATGGGAAATCAGATGGAAGATCTTAAGAAAAAGATAGACGAATATTATAAGCTGCCCGATTCCGCGGGACACTTTGGTATTTATGGTGGCTCATTTGTGCCCGAGACACTCGTGAAGGCCGCGGCAGAACTGGACGAAGCTTTCGAATCGCTTAAGAATGATCCGGATTTCGACAAGGAGTATAACTACCTCCTTCAGAACTACGCGGGGAGACCGACTCCCATTTATTTTGCGGAACGCATGAGTGCGAAATACGGGTCGAGATTTTATCTGAAGCGCGAAGACCTTCTTCATACAGGCGCGCACAAGATCAACAACACGATCGGTCAGGCTCTCCTCGCGAAAAAGCTCGGTAAGAAAAGGATAATCGCGGAAACGGGGGCAGGACAGCATGGAGTGGCGACCGCAACGGTCTGCGCGCTGCTTGGACTAAACTGCATCGTCTATATGGGCGAAGAGGACATGCACCGTCAGGAGCCGAATGTATTTAAGATGAGATTACTCGGTGCGGAAGTCGTCCCGGTCACCATCGGTACGAAGACCCTCAAAGAAGCGACGAGTGAAGCCATTCGAGACTGGGTTACAAATGTCCGCGACACGTTTTATATAATCGGCTCGGTCGTCGGTATGCATCCCTATCCGAAATTGGTCAGACACTTTCAGACTGTGATAGGCCGCGAATCGAAGAAACAGTTCAGAGAGACATACGGCAAATTGCCGGACTTTGTGATTGCATGTGTCGGTGGTGGCAGCAACTCGATAGGTATTTTTTATGATTTCGTCAGGGATATTCCGTCGGTGAGACTTGTCGGTGTGGAGGCCGCAGGCGAAGGACTGGATACCGGAAAGACTGCCGCGTCGCTCTCGCTGGGCAAGCCCGGCGTGCTTCATGGCTCGATGCAATACCTTTTGCAGGATGAAAATGGCAATGTCCTGAACGCGTACTCGATTTCAGCCGGACTCGACTATCCCGGAGTCGGGCCGGAGCATTCTTACCTGAAGGACTCCGGATTGGTGAAATACGAATCCGTGACAGATGATGAAGCACTCGACTCGTTCAAGAAGCTCTCTCAACTCGAGGGAATAATACCTGCGCTGGAATCCGCGCACGCGGTTGCTTACGCCTGCAAGCTCGCTCGAGGTGAAGGGAAAGGAAAAGATGTACTGATCAATCTTTCAGGTAGAGGTGACAAAGATATGTACAGCGTGGCGAAGAGATTGAAGCTTGACGGATAGCAACGCGCACCGAAGTCTCTGAAACTCTTCGGAGATGTCCGCTGAGTGCATGCGGGCATGGCAAGTGAAGAGATAGAAGCGCAAGGCTTTTTTCCAACATCAGTCATTCCGGAACGTAATTAGCGGGAATCTCGAGGGGCGGGCGCGAGCTGCCCGCTACAAGCATGCGGGCATGACGGGGAGTGCAGGTGTGGGAGTTGAGAAAGAAAAAGGATAGGAGGACAAGATGGCAGAATTCTCGAGGCAAGGCGCATCAATGTATTCTGAGCGCGGGGCATTGCATCTTGCTTGACAGCAATTGCACGATGGAGGCTATACAAAGCACTCGGGCATTTGCAGGGCGATCTCCAATCGAAAGTTATCAAGCGCTCCATATCAATCGAGAATGCGCAAAATCAACTGCAAAGGGCCACATTGCATCATTCTTCTTTTCTTATGAAATTAGAGCGGTTCTGCGGGCGTTGGTGTCTGCGGCGACTATGAGCGGCAAGCCGGAAGTAGGCATTTTATTAGGGTGCTAACAGGACTGTCGCGAGCTTGTCCAGGGAACGCCGCGCTGTCCATCATCAATCCTCAGCGGACACACTTGCTGTGATATTTTTCGAATCATACGTTCTTCTTTGTGTTTAGTGAGAACTAAGCACACGTTTACATTTACCGGATACGTCTAAGCGAATCGCCTCGAAAGAGAGATGAAGCCAATGAGGAAACTTATAAAGTGACTTATGAGAAACGACGGATCGCGTAGACCCACACTGAGTGACTGGAGCGGAAGCGCACTCACAAAAGAATCATCTTTACACCAGCTATCGCCCTACATCGGAAAGATGAAGTCGTCGATGGCGGGAAGTTTGATTGAAGAATTCACTAAGGTGGGAGAACTGCTTTATGATCCCTTCTGTGGATCTGGTACGGTTCTTTTGGAGGGCTGGTTGAAGCGAAGAAACGTTGTTGGAGTAGATCGAAATCCGTACGCAGTCACACTGGGGAGAGGGAAGCTCTTTCCGCCTGACACTCTGGAAGATGCTCACTCAACGCTTGACAGGATGGAAAGAAGAATCGATAAGATGAAACTCTCCGTAGATTTGCGAATAATTCCCACTTGGGTGAGGTCTTTTTTCCATCCTGAAACTCTGAGAGAAGTTATGGCATGGAGAAAAGCGCTGAACAAGAATGACTTTCTGCTCTCGTGCCTCTTAGGGATTCTCCACCACCAAAGGCCAGGCTTTTTGTCCTTTCCCAGCAGCCACACTGTTCCGTACCTAAGAAAGAAAAAATATCCTCCCTCGAAATATCCTAAGCTTTATGACCAGCGGCATGTAATGGAACGCCTTTGGAAGAAGGTGGAGCGTGCTCTTAAACGGGTTCCAGAACTGGACTTCAGCTTGTCGAGACAATGTGAGTTAGGAGATGCCCGAAGCTTTTCGCCGAGTCGTAAGGTCAATGCAATTATTACCAGTCCGCCTTACATGCGGCAATTGGATTACGCGCGTGACAACAGGCTCAGGCTCTGGTTGGTCGGGTACTCCGATTGGAAGGAACTGGATAACTTGATTTCACCGCGTGAGGGTGAGTTTGTCTCCTTGATGAAACACTCGCTGGCATATTGGCACGAGATTATCACACCGCGTGGCTACTGTATTTTAGTGCTGGGGGACTCCTATAGTCGCTCATATGGCATGACTTTGCCTGATCTTGTCCTAGAAATAGCTAAGAAGGATGTTTCAGGGTACAGATTAGTTTATCGGCAGACTGATGAAATACCAGCTGATCGAAGAGTGAGAAGACGCTATTCAGGTAACAAAACTGAGACAATAATTGTCTTGCGGAAAGCGTAGATCAAGATGATTGAGACTGAGTCAGCCGACGACGCTTACGTTGGGACTAAGCTCAACGAGACCTATACGATAGCGAAGTTCATCAATAGGGGTGGTATTGGAAAGATCTATTTAGCAGAAGGCCTCACGCAAAACGACCGGCTTGCGTGTAAGGTGATTGCGGAAGGAGATCTAAGGTACGGTTGGGAACGAGAGCTGGAGAAGGTCATCCTACTCAGGGGGGTCCCCAATGTCGTTCCCTACCACGCGCATGGTTCAAACTTTGACAAGAACAACAGGCCTTTTTATTGGATCCTTTGGGACTATATCCCGGGGCTCAATCTAAGGGAATATCTGGCCGCGCCCAGTTGGCCGCTTGATTTGGCTTTCGTCGAAGAAATTCTAAAGACAATTCTCAAGGTTCTTCACGCGTGTAAAGCAGTTCGTATCAGCCATGGTGATCTCCATGAGGGGAACATCCTTATTCGAGACCCAGATCAGCGAATTCCCAACAGCCCTAAGACGATTTGGATCTCGGACTTCGGATACGGTGGATCACACAATAAGGTCGTGCCGAAGGACGATTTTCGTCAATTGTTCTCGATCACGGCGAGTCTTATGGGCAGGTTGGAGCAGGCGGATCTCGATGCGAGAGATAAGTTAATGCTGCAGAAATTGTACGGCTTTATCAACAAGAGACTGCTGGAAGTGGATGCAACGCAGGGTGCCTATGAGGGTAATGTTGAGTTGCTTCTAAATGAACTTGAAGCGCTCGCTATTGATGCCGATCGAGAATCGGCTGCGGCATCGAAGAAGGAAGACATCAAAACTCCTGGGGATTATCTATTTGCCGAAGCGTTAGGTTATAGAGTCGAGGAATGGAAGGATCTGTTTGTTCCTGAGTTTCCCGCCGCCGAAGACTTATTGAGTAGAAACAACGTTGTGCTAACCGGTGCGCGCGGATGCGGAAAGACAATGTCCTTTAGACGGCTTACAGTATTCATGGACAAAGTGATTGGAGAGCCATCCAAAGTTGAAGGCTCAGATCAATTTGTGGGATTCTATCTTAATTGTCGGGAGTTTGTTGAGGCTTTCCCTTGGCTTCCGAAGAAAATTGGACCAGCCATCGAGCAACAGTTGATTCAGTACTTCCACTTAGCATGGCTATCTGAAGTGACGAAGACTATGGGGCAGTTCGGAATTGAACAGATTGAGAAGTACGACTGGCTGAATTTATTTATGTCAAGAAGCTTCGGGAATAGGTACGCAACTTTGCCGGAGAATGCGAACGTTCTGAACCACGTGAGAGCTTTTATTGAAAATGAAAAAGAGCGATGCAGAATTACAAAATTTGGAAAGTATCAAGGAATACAGAATTGGCCGCTTGCTAGACTTGATTTCTTGGACCTGCTTCAAGCACAATTGGAGGCCAATGCTCGTTGGGTAGGAGAAAAGCCCATGTATATGTTCCTTGACGATTACACTATTCCCACAGTTGTTAAGGATGTTCAGAAAGCATTGAATCCGATTATCTTCAAACGTCGCAGCAAATTGTTTTTCAAGGTTTCAACGGAATCATCCAATAGTTTTTCAAGGGAGGGTTTACAGGGGAAGCCACTCGAGCTACATCAAGATTTTGAGTTGATAGATCTTGCGACCGAAAGCATTCACCAGGATCCACAATCGAAGGCGAAATTTCTTGAAAGGATCTTCAAGCCACGAATCGATCGCCACCCCAGTCTGAAGGGAAAGAGTTTGGGCCTCCGGAACGTACTGGGGAAAATGTCAATTTCAAACAATGAGTTGGCATTTCTTATGAGGGAAGCAACCCAGAGGGGAAAGAAGAAGACAATCCATTACCATGGATTTGAGGCATTCATAGGCATGTGGTCGAGTGATGTCAGAATAATGATTCAAATGTTGGTTGATATTCTTCGGGAGGCGAATGGAAACCTAAGGGAGGGCAAGACCAAAGTAGACTCTGAGATCCAGGATCGGGTTTTTCGGTCCGCTGGCGGCGAACTCCTTACTTTTATTGAGTCTGTCAGAGACCCGACACTCTGGGAAAAGGGACCTTCTTCTACCAAGATAGGTGAACCATTCGGAGTTCAGTTGAAGAACATAGTGGAAGCTTTTGTGAACGTCTCAAGGTACGAGATGACTCAGGGTCCACTTGTTTCAAATCAAGGTAGGATGAATCCTAAACAGGCATTTAGGTTGGAAATAATTGATAAGTTCGATCTCAACTCCGCTTCCATTCCTTTCTATGAAGGGCTTGTTCGATGGCACGTCTTTTTGCAAGACTGGCGCGGGAAAAGCGTGAGAGGAATGATGACACCACGACTTTATTTGAACAGAGTCCTGATTCCTTTTTCGAAGCTAACCTTCTCTAGCCACGACCACATCCATTTGAATAATCAACAATTCCAGCAGTTGTTGGTCAATCCTAATGAGTTCTTCGACGCTTGGAAACGACACAAAAAGAGGAAAGGATCACATGGGAAGGCACATTCCGGCAAAGATATGAAGAAGCGCTCGCCTCAACTTGAGATCGCTGGTTTGCAATTGTCGAAGAAGAAAAGAAAATGAATTTGCCAGCATTGCTTGCCGCTACCACGGACTTTTCAAAACTCAACAGGCTTTTTATCGGTGCTTACGGCTTCGAGGACCGCGCGCTCGGGTGGCCTAAACTGGCGAAGGATCATGCCATCCCTCTAAACAGTGCCATCATGTTTAGGTATATACATGCAAAAGGGAAGAATCGAGTAAACGAAGTCAAGGATATTCTCTCAAGTCTGGGCTGTTCCCAAATCGGTGAAATCAAATATGATGTGCTGAGTCCGATGGGTATAGAGGACACGATCGGGGAGAAATTGGCAGCCGTCCTCCAAGATGTTGAAGAGATTATCGTTGACATTACCGCTATGACTAAATTCCTAATTTTGGTTCTTTTGTGCGGTCTTGCCCCTTATGAGAAGACCTTAAGGATTATTTATTCAGAAGCTGAGGAATATGCCCCTTCAGAAAGCGAATACACAAAATCCAGATCCGAGATGGGTCTAATCGCGAAGTTTCCAAGTCGCGGATCGGAATCAATCTTGAGAGCAAGATGCTTGAGCAGCATTAGGATGCAGGGTCAACCCGTCACAATGGTGGCTTTTACTTCTTTCAATGAGCAACTCGTTAGACATATGCTGGGAACATTAACGCCGCACAGGCTCATCTTCCTGAACGGTCGACCTGCGAGGGCAGACTTCAAATGGCGTGAGCTGGCAACACAGGAAATTCACTCCAAGCTCATCGAGCAATATTCGGTTGACAATCCGTTAGATGAAGAAGGCAGGTTGACGAGGACAGTGAGCACTTTGGATTATCGTGAGACGGTTCAAGTGCTCAAGAATGTCTATGATGTATACGGCTTTCATGAACGGCTAATCATCGCCGCGACAGGAGGTAAGATGCAGACTGTTGGACTGTACCTTCATAAGATGATCCATCCAGATACTCACGTTGAATATCCCACTCCTGACAGCTACTACGTCACTGGGATGAGCAAAGGAATCAGAATGGTTCACGAGGTGGGTTTTCAAAACTTCTCTTCGTCGTTGAGAGAGTTAAGAGAGTCGAACAGTCTCAAATCGTCTTAGCGGTTGGTGTGAAGCCTTGCTGCGCGACACAAAGAGGTACTTACTTGAAAATAGTTCTCGTTGTCGTTACTCTCCGCAATGCTAATGACTACAAAACGTCATGATCGGAAGAGAAAATGTCTGGCCTCAAAGTGGTGGACTCAATTTCAATTCTTAGTGTCACCCCGAACACTGGATAGGAACATTCCGGTACGGGCGTGCTTCGGGCTCTAGAAATAAATGATGATCCAAGTTAAGCATGATGCATTGCGATAAGTTGAGTCACTACCGCCCTCAAATGTTGCCAAAGGATTCCGATATAGATAGCGATGTGGTTGTGTGTCGTCGAAATTGTTTAGAGTAAGTCTCGATCCAGGAACTTTAATATCTTTGTTGCTGCCTGACCTTCCTTGACTTTCCTTCCATCGAGGTTTAAATTGAACGCGAAAATTTTTCGGAGTTGTTAATGCTCTCTCAGTTCGGGATAATACTTCTCTTCTTGATCGTTGCAGCGATGTTCGTTGCCGTTGCCATTTTTGCTGCGGGACTGCTGAGGCCACACAGACCAAGCGCGGAGAAACTCACTACATATGAGTGTGGTGAAGAACCGGTTGGCGAGAGCTGGGTAAAGTTTAACGTCAGGTATTATGTAATCGCCCTCATCTTTCTCATATTCGATGTTGAAGTCGTGTTCCTGTTTCCGTGGGCGCTCGTCTACCAGAAACTCGGGATGTTCGCGTTCGTAGAGATGATGATTTTTCTGGCCGTGCTCGTAGCCGGTTACATATACGTTTGGGTGAAGGGCGATCTCGATTGGGACAAACCACATCCGCGCTACATCGATTATGTGCGGAGCAGGACGACGGAGGCAACTTCCGTCCATGCCGGAGTGAAATAATGGGATTGCTCGATAAACAGTTCGAAGACGGTAATATTGTAATCACTTCTCTGGATAATCTTCTCAACTGGGCGCGGCTCTCTTCGCTGTGGCAGATGCACTTCGGTCTCGCGTGCTGTGCGATAGAAATGATGGCCGCCTCAGCGTCGCACTTCGATATAATGCGGTTCGGGGTCATCCCGCGCGCGACGCCTCGCCAGGCCGATGTTATTATTATTTCGGGCACTGTGACGCTGAAAATGGCGACACGAATCAAGAGACTCTATGAACAGATGGCCGAGCCGCGATACGTGATCTCGATGGGTTCGTGTTCGAATTGCGGCGGACCGTACTGGGAGCATGGTTACCATGTCCTGAAGGGTGTGGACCGAGTGATACCGGTGGACGTCTATGTGCCGGGATGCCCTCCTCGCCCTGAAGCACTCCTCGAAGGATTAATGAAACTCCAGGATAAGATACGACGTGAGAGCAGGGTGAGACCGAAGACTACACCTACTGAAACCGTGAAGGCGGCCTGAGTCGATGAACGCGTCCGAGATACACGACAAATTAAAAGGGAAATTTCCCGACGGGATTGTCGAGTTTAAATCTGAAGGTGTCATACAGCCGTTTATATACGTCCGTCCCGACCTCATCCAGGATATTTCGAGGTTTGTTGCAGCAGATGAATCGCTGAAGCTGGACTACCTGATGTGTCTGTCAGGAGTCGACTTCAACGACGGGAATCTCGGGGTCGTATACCACCTCGCTTCAATGTCACACAAGCACAAGATTGTTTTGAAAGTAAAAGTTACGAAAGACAAGCCTGAGGTCCCTTCCGTCGAATCTATCTGGAAGACGGCCAACTGGCACGAGCGGGAAGCTTTCGACCTTTATGGAATTACTTTTATCGATCATCCCGATCTGAGGAGGATCTTGTTGCCGGACGATTGGCAGGGCTATCCCCTAAGGAAGGATTACAAAGTACAGGAATATTATCAGGGAATGAAAGTGCCATACTGAATGGCAGCAGAAGGCACTTCCATTAGAATCGAAAATTGGCGGCGACGCAAGTCTTTGATGCCGCCCGCATATCCCCCCGAGCGAGTAGCTGAACATATTTTTCTGATTAAGAAAATTTAGAGGTATAAATGGCAGAGCTGCGTACTGAAGAAATGGTCCTCAATATGGGACCGCAGCATCCTTCTACGCACGGCGTCCTCAGGGTACAGCTTGTCGTCGACGGCGAGGTGGTCGTCGATGCCGTACCACACATCGGGTACCTCCACCGGTGCTTCGAGAAACATGCCGAAGCGATGAATTACCAGCAGGTACTACCGTATTGCGACCGGATGGACTATCTCTCTTCAATGGGAAATGACTTCGGGTATGTTCTCGCTGTCGAAAAGCTTCTCAACGTTCAGATCCCCGAGCGGGTCGAGTACATCCGCGTCATAATGGCTGAGCTCCAGAGAATCGCGAGCCACCTGGTCGCGATCGGCACGTACGGCCTCGATATCGGTGCGTTCACCCCGTTTCTATATTGCTTCCGCGACCGCGAGATGATCCTGGATATTTTTGAAACGACCTGCGGCGCGAGGCTGCTCTACAATTATATGTGGCCGGGCGGGCTGTCGCATGATGTTCCTCCTGGTTTCGCCGAGAAAACCAAGGCGTTCATCAAGCACTTTCGGCCGACAATCAAAGAACTCAATGATCTTCTCAGCTATAACGAAATCTTCGTAAAACGCACGGCGAATGTGGGCGTCCTCCCGGCTGATGTCGCGATAAACTACGGTGCAAGCGGGCCCACCCTCAGAGGTTCGGGTGTGAAATGGGATCTTCGCAAGGACGATCCGTACTCGATCTACAACAAGTTCGATTTTGAAGTCGTGGTGGGAAAAGGAGATGTGGGAACGGTCGGCGATTGCTGGGACAGGTATATGGTACACGTTTGGGAAATGGAACAGAGTCTCAGGATAATTGAGCAGGCTATCGACGCTATACCCGACGGAAATGTTCAAGCGGCGATCCCGAAACGGATTCGACCCGCTGCCGGCGAGGTCTATGTGAGAAGCGAAACCGCTCGGGGTGAACTCGGTTACTACATCATCAGCGACGGATCGGGAAACCCATACCGGGTGAAGGCGCGCGGCCCATCTTTCGTTAATCTGAGTCTCCTTCCGGAAATCTCCAGAGGATATCTTATTGCCGACATGATAGCGATTATAGGGAGCGTCGATATAGTCCTCGGGGAGGTTGATAGGTAGAGCAAATGAATTTTGAATTGTCAGGAAATGGATTTCAAATTGAAAATATGAAATTGAAAATTCAAAATTACTTACATGCATAATTTCATTACATATTATTTGGGGACAGGATTCTGGGGATCGCTGATATCAAGCATCCTGCCTTTCGTTTGGATCTTGTCCTACGCCCTGGTGGCAATCTGGCTGGAGCTAAAAATCTCCGCACACATGCAGGACCGGCTCGGCCCGATGCGCACGGGTAAGTGGCACGGCTGGGCCCAACCACTGGCGGACATGACAAAACTTCTACAGAAGGAAGACATAATTCCTTCTGCAGCGGATAAGTTGCTCTACATTCTCGCGCCGATACTGGTGTTCATGGGTTCGTATGCAGCTTATGCCGCGATACCTTTCAGCCCGGCTTACATCGGCGCCGACATCAACCTCGGAGTTTTCTACATCATCGCCATAAGCGCGATCGTGGTGCTCGGAATACTGATGGCGGGATGGTCTTCGAATAACAAATGGTCCCTCCTCGGCGCAATGAGGACAGCGGCACAGCTTGTCAGCTACGAGATACCTTCGGCTCTAGCGGTGCTCGCAGTTGTAATGGTGGTCGGAAGTTTCAATCTGAATGACGTCTGCGAGGCGCAGCACGGATGGTTCTGGAATTGGTTTGTGTTCGGGAAATTTCCGTTTCTATTCATCACGTTCATTATTTATTTCATCGCGTCGCTCGCTGAAACGAATAGATCACCATTCGACATCCCAGAAGCTGAGTCTGAGCTGGTCGCCGGTTACCATACCGAGTACAGCGGAATGAGGTTCGCGATTTTTTATCTCGCCGAGTACGCGAACATGTTCACCGTTGCGGCCGTAGCGTCCGTCCTCTTTTTCGGCGGATGGAACAGCCCGTTCGGTACTTTCATGTCGGGTCCCGTGTGGGGCGCGTTCTGGCTCCTTTCAAAGGGAATGGTACTGATCTTCGTGCAGATGTGGCTCCGCTGGACCCTTCCGCGGTTTCGTGTTGATCAGCTAATGTATCTCAGCTGGAAGATCCTCACCCCGTTTGCGCTCGTAAATATTTTTGCAGTGGGTCTCTGGATGGTACTCGGCGGATAAATGGAGAACTCGAGATGAATTCGGTGGCAGAGTATTTTAAAAATATAGGAAAAGGTTTCTGGACGGTACTCATCGGAATGAAGATAACGATGAAACACCTCTTCACTCCGGCTGTAACGATTCAATATCCCGACGAGAGGATGGGCATCCCTGAGCGCGGGCGCAACAGGCTGTACGTCAACATGGACGACTGCATCGGCTGTGACCAGTGTGCGATGGCATGCCCGGTCAACTGCATCACGATCGAAACCGCAAAATCTCTTCCGACCGAGGATCTTGGTGTGACTTCCACGGGTCAGAAGAAACGCCTTTGGGTAACGAAATTCGACATCGATTTCGCGAAGTGTTGCTATTGTGGATTGTGCGTTCCGCCGTGTCCGACCGAATGCATCTACATGACAAGTGTTTACGAATTCTCTGAGTATGACAGGACAAATCTCAATTACAATTTTACGACGCTGACGGCTGAGGAGGCCTCATCCAAGCTGAAGCAAGCTCAAGAAGCGGAGCGGGAAGCGGCCGCAAAGAAAGCCGCCGCAGCTGCAGCGGCAGCGGCACAGAAAGCGGCTCAGGCAGCTCAACAGCCTGCTCCTCAAGCAACACCGCCTAGTCCAGCACCGGCACCTCAACCCGCTCCACCGGCACCGGATAAACCCGCCGATCAAAACGAAAATAAGACGAGTTGAAATGAACTGGTACGACCTCGTTTTCTATGCATTCGCTGCGCTGACGATCGTCAGCGCGGTGGGGGTTGTCTTTTCAAGAAATATTCTTTACGCCGCATTCGCGCTGCTGTTCGCTTTCTTCGGTGTTGCTGCGTTGTACGTTCTCCTCGCCGCCGACTTTATCGCGATAACGCAGATACTATTATACGTCGGCGGCATCATGGTTCTGATAATTTTCGGAGTTATGCTGACCTCGAGGGCGTACGATGTCGAGATGAAACGCGGCGTCCTCCAGACTATCCCGGCTGTCCTGATTGTTGGCGCCGTTGCGGGAACACTCGTCGGAATCCTGACCACGACAAAATGGCCGACCGTCAACATGGCACCATATGAAGAGACCGCAAGGCCGATCGGCGCACTGCTTATGACGCAGTTTGTCCTGCCGTTTGAACTCGCCTCAATCCTTCTTCTTGTCGCACTTATCGGTGCTGTAATCATTGCGCGGCGAGAGAAGCTCCCCAGAGTCTCGGGAGAAAGGAGGGCGCAGTAATGTCACTTCACGTCGGGCTTTACCACTTCCTTGTTGTCAGCGCGATCCTCTTTTCGCTCGGGATATATGGAGTGGTCTCGCGAAAAAACGCGATAATGGTTTTGATGGGAATAGAGCTGATACTCAATTCCGCGAACATAAATTTCGTCGCGTTTACAAGATACGGGATGATGAATTTAACCGGTCAGGTTATCGCAGTTTTTGTCATAATACTTGCGGCGGCTGAAGCTGCGATCCTCCTCGCGATCGTGCTCAACATTTTCCAGCAGCTAAACACAGTCAATGTCGACGATGTTGACAAACTCAAGAACTAGACGAGAGGACCGCTTGATTCTGAGTCTCGAAGTTGATGCGGTGAGATCAAGTAACTGCAGCATGAAATTTGTGATACCAGAATTGAAAATTAACAATTGAGAATTTGATTAATGTCTCCAATTGAAAGCACGCTGATAAACCTGGCGCTCGCGGTACTTCTTCTTCCGCTGGCGGGATTTGCTATGCTCATATTCTTCAGCAAAGCAATACCGCGACAGGACATCTTCGAGACGGGAATTATGTTTGTTGCTCTGGGGCTGTCCGTCTTTATAATGGTCGAAAAGGTTTTCTTGCTCGCTGTTCCGACCATCGATTTCACTTTGCGTTGGATCGACCTCAGCCCGGTCCTCGGCGTAAAGGGGTTCGTGCTTGATGTTGGAATCGCGATAGACAATTTGACGGCCATAATGCTCGTCGTCGTCACTTTGATAAGCGCACTTGTTCACATGTTCTCTCTCGCGTACATGCGGGGCGATGTTCGCTATTCAAGGTATTTTGCCTATCTCGGGCTCTTCAGTTTCTCAATGCTCGGCATCGTACTGGCGAACAACATACTGATGATGTACATCTTCTGGGAGCTTGTCGGGATCTGCTCATATCTTTTGATCGGTCACTGGTACGAGAAGAAATCTGCGAGCGATGCGGCGAAGAAAGCATTTATCGTCAACCGCATAGGCGATATGGGATTCTTCATCGGAATCATGATCCTCTTTACACAGCTTCATACCGTCCTGTTCAGAGATATTTTCAGCGGCATCGCGAGGGGTCAACTTTCGGGGACGTGGCTTACAGCGGCCGGGATTCTCATTTTCTGCGGGGCAGTCGGTAAGTCCGCCCAATTTCCTCTCCATGTTTGGCTCCCCGACGCGATGGAGGGCCCCACGCCGGTCAGCGCGTTGATCCACGCGGCTACGATGGTCGCAGCAGGCGTCTACCTGGTCGCCAGGGTCTACCCAATGCTTACCGGGGACGCGCTGACGGTGATCGCTTATATCGGCGTGACGACTGCCTTCATCAGCGCTACAATTGCTCTCACGCAGAACGATATCAAGAAAGTCCTGGCATATTCCACGATAAGCCAGCTCGGCTACATGATTATGGGACTCGGAGTGGGCGCGTACTCGGCCGGCTTCTTCCATTTGGTCACGCATGCCGCATTCAAAGCGGGATTGTTCCTCGGCTCCGGTTCGGTCATCTTCGCAATGCACCACGAGCAGGATATGAGGCAGATGGGCGGGCTGAGGAAGAAGATGCCCATAACTTATTTGTGCTTCGTGATCTTTACTCTTTCAATATCCGGTATACCGTTCACTTCAGGATTCCTGAGCAAGGACAGCATACTTGCGGGAACTCTTACTTACGGGTTCCTGACGGGAAATTACCTGATACCGGTCGTCGCGTACGGAGTCGTCTTCCTTACTGCAGCTTACATGTTCAGACTCCTTATCATGACGTTTCACGGTGAGCCGCGCGACCAGCAAAAGTTTGAGCACGCGAAGGAGTCGCCCGCTGTAATGACGATACCACTCGTCGTCCTTGCGTCACTGTCCCTTTTTGTTTTTTACAGCTTCAACCCGTTCAGTCCGGAAGATGGCTGGGTTATGAAGTCGGTCCCAAAACCTGCGACGATTGTGCCCGGTTATCAGAAATACCCGTGGGATTATTTGCAGCTTACGATTGTGGAGAACCACGCAGCGGGCGAGGCGAGTACTGTCACTCATACCAATCCCTACAATATCGTCCTTGAAAAGACGCATTTGCCGGGGATTGGACTCTCTTTGACGATGGCGCTTCTCGGGATTCTTGCCGCATTCCTCGTTTACCAGTGGAAGAAGATTGACGGGGAGAAACTGAAGCAGGGAGTCAGACCGGTTTACAATTTCCTTTTTAACAAATGGTATTTCGATGAGCTCTACGACTCGACCGTGATCGGCGGAACCCTTCTGATTAGCAGGATGTCTGCGTGGTTCGATTCTCACGTCATAGACGGGATTGTCGACGGCGCGGGTTCTGTTACCAGAAGCTGGTCCACTTTCAGTGGAAAGTTCGACAACGTGATCGTGGATGGTATCGTAAATTTTGTGGCGTGGATAACCGGCCTTTTCGGCGCGGGTATCCGAAAGATCCAGACCGGAAAGGTCCAGACTTACATCGTCTTCGCACTTCTTGGTGTGATAATTTTGTTCTTTGCTTTCAGGCAACTTTAAAAGAATATTTTGAATGGTTAATTTCGAATTTTGAATTGAAGGATCGGATGAATTTCGCTGGAGGTTGGTGCAGGAGAAGTACTGAATTGAAAATTGAGAATTTAGAATTACTGTCGGAGGTCTAATGTTTCATCAATTTCTTGGAATCGGGTATCTGACATGGATAACATTCCTGCCCGTCCTGGGAATGGCCGTGGTACTACTCATTCCAAAAAAGGGTACGAAGGTGATGAAGTGGGTGGCGCTTGGCGCGACGCTTTTGCAGCTTACCTTTGCCGCGCTTATCTGGATGAATTACAGCGCGCCACTCACCGGGATCAACGATCCTAACAATTTCCAATTCGTCGAGAAAACGAGCTGGATTGACCTTCAGGGTGTGACATGGTTTGGACGCGTCGCGGTCGATTATTTCCTGGGCATCGACGGGCTGAGCCTCCCGATGGTTATGCTGACGGCTCTCATCTCCTTCGTCGGCGTTATCGCATCATGGAACATCGAGAAAGCGCAGAAAGGATACTTCACACTTTATCTTCTCCTTGATACCGGCATGATGGGAGTCTTTGTCGCGCTTGATATGTTTCTCTTTTATGTATTCTGGGAGCTCATGCTTCTTCCGATGTACTTCCTCATCGGGATCTGGGGCGGACCCAGGAGGGAATACGCGGCTATCAAGTTCTTCCTCTACACACTTCTCGGTTCAGTTCTGATTTTACTTGTCATGCTAGGACTTTACTTCAGCGTTCGGGTGACCGATCCGGCCTCCGGGCAGAGCATGCACACGTTCAACATGCTCGCGATGATGGATCCGAAGAATTACGAAGCGGGTTCTCTTCTGGGCGGAATTGGAACCTACTGGAGGTATGTCGCATTTATCGGGCTCTTCATCGGATTCGCGATTAAAGTACCAGTGTTCCCGTTCCATACGTGGCTGCCGGACGCTCATGTGGAAGCGCCGACCGCGATAAGCGTGATCCTCGCAGGTGTCCTGCTGAAAATGGGAACTTACGGACTCCTGAGGGTCAGCTTTCCGATTTTCCCCGATGCCATGCTGAAGTATGCGTTCCCGATGGCAGTTCTCGGGTTCATCAACATTATCTACGGCGCACTCTGCGCGATGGCCCAGACGGATTTCAAGAAGTTGATCGCTTACTCAAGCATCAGCCACATGGGGGTCGTGCTTCTCGGAATTTCCGCCCTGAATACTCAAGGCGTGGCTGGAGGGGTGCTTCAGATGTTTAACCACGGTGTCGTCACTGCAATGCTCTTCTTAATCGTGGGCGTAATTTACGATCGTACGCACACAAGAGGACTCAATGACTTCGGCGGTCTTGCGAATCAGATGCCGGTCTACACCGGAGTGATGACGGTGGCATTCTTTGCGGCGATCGGGCTGCCGGGTCTCAGCGAATTTGTCAGCGAGCTCCTGTCGTATCTCGGTGCTTTCCAGACTTTTAGATGGATTACGATTTTCTCGAGCGTCGGAATTGTCCTGACGGCAGGCTACATGCTCTGGACACTTCAGCGAGTATTCCTCGGTCAGCTTCCCGAAAAGTGGAAGGGACTAACCGATGTAAGCGGCCGCGAGATGGTCGCCTTCGTTCCGCTGATCGTGGTAGTGATACTTCTCGGGATATTCCCGTCCATCCTGTTGCACCCGATGAACGCTACAGTTAACCACCTCGTCGATTTCGTCCAGAAAGTCGGTGCCGGAATGCCGGCGATGAAGTGAGCAGCGATCGCGAGATTAAGTTTGTCAATTGCGAGAGGCGGAATTTGAATTCAAGAATTAACAGCAGAGAATTTTAAGAATGGTACAGAGCATATATGAGAGTCTGGGCTACGTAATTCCGGAGACGGTGCTCTCCGTTTTCTTCGTCCTGACTCTCCTTACCTCCATTTTCGGAAGGAAGAGGAGCAAATACATTCCCGCCATAACTGCACTTGCAGGATTCGCGCTGGCAGGTTGGTTCGTATCGAAGCAGGCCGGCTCGAACGATCTGGTATTCAGCGGTATGTATGCTGTCGACCCGTTCAGCCAATTCTTCAAGGTGATATTCCTTGCGACTGGAGTCCTCGTCATAATTTTTTCGCTGCAGAGCACAGAACTCGAAACAGTCTCAACAAAGTATGCCGAGTATTTCGGATTCATAATTTCGCTGACGATTGGCGCTTTCTTCATGGCCGGCGCCACAAACCTCCTCATGATGTATCTCTCGCTGGAGCTCGTCAGTATCTCATCGTATATACTTTCCGGTTTCACGAAAGAAAACGCGCGGGCCGACGAAGCATCGCTCAAGTACGTGATATACGGAGCGTTTTCGTCAGGACTGATGCTCTACGGCATCTCACTCCTCTACGGTCTCACTGGTGAAACGAACATTTATGCCCTGAACCAGTCGATAGCCGCGGGCGGGGCGCCGAGGATTACCATTCTTCTCGCGATTGTCCTGATGCTTGTCGGGTTCGGGTACAAAATCAGCGCGGTGCCGTTCCATTTCTGGACCCCTGACGTTTACGAAGGCGCGCCGATTACGGTAACCGCGTTCCTCTCGGTGACCTCGAAAGCGGCGGGCTTCGCAATGCTGATCAGATTTTTCAAGATCGCTTTCATAGATGTTTCAGCGCAGCCTGTCGTTACTGGAACGTGGGAGGTTTTCAAAAATCTCAATTGGACCGACATTATCGCTGTACTTTCCGTCCTAACCATGACACTGGGTAATCTCGTCGCGCTGTGGCAATCGAATATGAAGCGGCTTTTGGCTTACTCGAGCATCGCGCAGGCAGGCTACATCCTCATGGGTTTCGTTACTCTGACCGACCAGGGAATTTCGGCGATGCTACTTTACTTTGTCGCCTATCTCCTTATGAACCTCGGGGCATTTTACGTGGTGATGCTCGTGGCAAACAAATATCGGACTGAGAATGTCGAAGACTATAGAGGACTCGGGTACCGATCGCCGTACGCCGCTTTCGCGCTGACCGTTTTTCTCCTTTCGCTCACCGGTATTCCACCAACGTTCGGTTTCATCGGGAAGTTCTATCTTTTCTCTGCTTTGATCAGCAGTCATTACATTTGGCTCGCCATAGTTGGAGTCTTGAACAGTGTCGTGTCGCTGTACTACTATGTCAAGGTTGTCCGGAATATGTATCTCGCCCAGCCGGCTGACACATCGCGCGTGAATTTCGGTTTCGCGTCAAATCTTGTCATGAGCATCCTCATGATTCCCAATATCGGTTTGATGCTCTACTTCTCGCCGGTCCTGAGTTGGGCGCAATACTCCGTCAGCATGTTTGGACTGAGATAGCCAATAAGGATTTCAATTTTCAACTGCAACTGACGGTTACTTTCCTCGCCTTCTAGCTCTTAAGATCCTTTTCTAAATCGACGCGTGGTGATTGTCTCTCCTTTTTCCAGAAAGAGTCGCGAGTATGATCGTGTGTGCACCGAAGTCGATGGCGGGCGGGGGAGAGGACTTCCAGAATTTCGGCCTAACGATCGCTGACGCGGAAAATGACGACGGGACATATGCGGTCGGCACAACGAAACCTTCTGGCCCGGACCGTGTTAGGGCAAGTATTGCCTCCACCGCTTCGCCTGCACAAGTCATCTACATTTCTGGTTACGGCGTGGAGATCGGCTCAAACAATCGTCAGAACGTGAAAGCTTATGCAGCCGTGACGCCAGACGCAGTACAGATCTACATCTTGAATTAACGTCACCTTCCCCGGGCGGAACTATTCATGTTTCAGCGACTGACTTATTCGGAGTACGCCACAGCATTGGCTGATTATTGAAATCTTGCAGGGGGATTGGATCTAAGAAGAGAATCAATCTTGCTATTCTGGAACGTGCCCCTAAAAAAGAACCGTCCCGGTAGTGAATTCATCTGCCGGGACGGTTTCCGTATCAACCGAGTTCCGATGCAAGCTTCTGGGAACGGCGTATAGCTTTTACGCGTTTCATCCGCTTGCGGACCGAAGGCTTCGTGAAGTAAGTTCGCTTTTTGAATTCTTTCAGAATTCCGGAACGCTCATACTTCTTCTTGAAGCGCCTCAGTGCTCTGTCGATCGGCTCATTCTCTTGAACAATGACGCCGACCAATAGTATCACCTTCCTTTTTTTTAAATGAACTTTCGAATAAGCTAATCATCGGCAGCCCCAAAAACAAGATTCGGTCGGCAAAGTCCGCCTTTGTAAGTGATGACAATACCGACTGTTCTGCTTATATTTACTCATAATGACTGAATCCACTCCCGCAAACTTAGTCTACAAATTCGGCGATACTACATTCGAATTCGGGAAGCGCACATTTGTCATGGGCATCCTGAACATAACTCCCGACTCATTTTCCGACGGTGGAAGATACTTTGCCCAAACCGATGCGGTCTTGCATGGATTCCAGATGTTGAAAGATGGCGCCGACATTATCGATATCGGCGGAGAGTCGACCCGGCCTGGAGCAGACATAGTCCAGCTCGACGAGGAACTTAGAAGAGTTGTCCCGGTCGTGTCGAAGCTGCGCCAACGTAGCGGGGTAGCATTATCCGTCGACACTTATAAGTCGCAGGTCGCTCTCGAGGCGCTGAAAGCCGGTGCGAACATAGTCAACGATATCAGCGGTCTCCACTTCGATCCGAAGATGGCCGACACGGTCGCGTCATGCGGCGCGTCCGTGGTCATCATGCACATCAAAGGGACTCCGAAGGACATGCAGTCCGATCCGCATTATGATGATTTGATCGGAGAAATTTACGAGTACCTGTCGAAGGCCGTTTCGTTCGCCAAGGGTAAGGGAATCAATCAGATTATGATCGATCCAGGAATCGGTTTCGGCAAAACTCCGGACCACAATCTTGAACTGATCGGACGGCTGTCGGAGTTTCGCAGAATCGGTGTGCCGATCCTGGTAGGAGTGTCCAGAAAGTCTTTCATTGGAAAGATACTTGAAACGCCCGTGGAGTCGCGCCTGGAAGGCACGGCGGCGGCCGTCGCTGCCTGCATTTTAAATGGCGTCGACGTTGTCAGGGTCCACGATGTGCGCGAGATGAGGCGCGTAGCACTCGTAGCCGACGCGATCAGAAGACAAAGGTTATGACCTCACTTTCAGCATCGATCGCCCCGGGCGATTCACTTCGAGTCTGCGGCGCAGGCTGGTCGTAGAATAAGATCGACAGATGGAACTTTTTAGAATCGGATTCATTACTGTAACCCTCCTCGACATCGTCGACATCGCGATTGTTGCGTTTATTTTCTACAAGTTGTACCAGGTCATGAGGGGGACGGTCGCAGCACAGATATTTATCGGCCTTCTGATGATACTCGCCCTTTCATTTATCGCGCAGGCACTGGGTATGAGAGCTCTTGGATGGCTGCTCGGTACCTTGACAAATATTTGGGTTATCGCTTTCATAGTTCTGTTCCAGCCCGAGCTGAGGCGGCTTTTCTTATATTTCGGCAAAAACAGTTTTGTAAGATTCTTCATCCATATCGACATTAGCGAGACGGTGGACGAAATCGCTGATGCGGCGGCAGAGCTGAGCAACAGGCAGCACGGAGCGCTGATCGTTCTAGCAAGAGGAAGTGCGCTGAGAACGACAATCGAAACCGGCGATGAGATCCGCGCGAAGGTGTCCAAGGAACTCCTCGTATCGATCTTCAATCCGAAGGCTCCGCTCCATGACGGCGCAGTCGTCGTGCGGGGCGACATCATCGACGCGGCGAGGTGCACCCTGCCATTGAGCTCCACTACCAAGATCAGCGGCTATGTGCTGGGGATGCGTCACCGGGCGGGACTCGGAATATCCGAACAATCCGACGCACTCGTTGTGATAGTCTCGGAAGAGACCGGCACGATCTCAGTCGCAGAGAACGGCGTCCTCACCCGCGGGCTCTCCCCGGAAGGTCTCAGGAGACGACTCAAAGAAACTCTCCCCGGTCCTACGGATAAGGAGTCTAAATCTATTTTGAGGCACGCGGCCGAGGATGCCTAAAATCGCTGTGGTCATTCCGGCGTACAACGCAGCCAGGTCAATAGGGGATGTAATCACCAGGGTGTCGGATTATGTTCCCCGGGAAGATATCTTTGTCGTGGATGACGGCTCTTCTGATCAAACGGAACTCATGGCGCGAGAGCACGGCGCATGGGTCCTCCGCCACGGCCGCAGGAAAGGTAAGGGAGTGTCCCTCAGGGACGGAGTGAAAAAGGCACTCGACCTCGATTATAACCTCCTCATCACGATGGATTCCGATTTGCAGCACGACCCATCCGAAATCCCTAATTTCATTTCCGCGTCTGAGAAATATGACATCGTCGTCGGCCGGCGAACAATTTCTTCAGACAAGATGCCGTTCCACAGGTTCATGTCGAACTCGATAACGTCCAGGATGATCTCGTGGCGCACAGGAGTAACCATAGCCGATAGTCAGTGCGGCTACAGGCTTTACAGATCGAGAGTGCTGAAACGAATCGATTCTCGCGCGAAATACTTCGAGTACGAATCGGATATGCTGATCAAAGCTGCCATTGCAGGATTCTCAATCGGGTCGGTTCCGGTTAAAACAATTTACAACGACTCGAAGAGCTCGATTCGTGTCGTAGACATCCTTCGTTTCATAAAAGTGTTTATTAAATCTTTCGTGATCCGTCATGGCTAAACGGAAGCTGCTCGACAAATATTCTGAAGCGAGAGAAGATATGATAAGACTTCTCAAGGAGCGCGGAATTTCCGACGAGCGTGTTCTTAAGGCCATGGCGGAGGTCGAACGGGAGCTCTTCGTCCCGGTTCCGTTAAGGAATCACGCGTACGACGATGCAGCGCTTCCCATAGGAGAAGGGCAAACTATTTCGCAGCCCTATACGGTGGCTGTAATGACAGAGTCGTTGAATGTTCAGCCGCTCGAAAAAGTTCTGGAGATCGGGACGGGAAGCGGGTACCAGACCGCCATCCTTTCTGCAATGGGAATCAGAGTATTTACGATCGAACGAATCCCGTCTCTCCTGAAGTCTGCTCGAGAGGTCCTTGAGAGTCTGGGCGTCAGATTTGTTTCGAAAATAAGTGACGGCACGATCGGCTGGAGGGAATTCTCGCCGTACGACGGAATCGTGGTGACGGCCGGCGCGCCTGAAATCCCGAAACCGCTGGTCGAGCAGCTAAAGATCGGCGGGAGACTTATCATTCCGGTCGGCTCGCACGATTTCCAGCAAATGAAACAGGTCACGAAGATCAATGCTAACAATGAGTTCGAACTAGTGGACAAAGCCGATTTCAAATTTGTGCCATTGATAGGGAAAGAAGGCTGGCGAGACACGAATGGCTGACCGGTTGGCGATCGCCGTCGTCGGACCGACATGCGCGGGGAAAACGAAAATAGCGATCGAACTCGCGAAACTTGCAAACGGCGAGATTATTTCGGCAGACGCGAGACAAATTTACAGAGTTCTAAATGTCGGCACAGCAAAGCCGTCACTCGAAGAACGCGCGGAAGTTCCGCACCATCTAGTCGACATCCTCTCACCCGAGGATGAGGTAAGTGCTGGCGTATATGCCAAGCTCGCTTGGGACGCCGCGAGAGACATCTTCTCAAGAAATCTGACACCCATTATCGTGGGCGGTTCGGGTCTCTACGTACGTGCAATTGTCGACGGGCTTTTCGACGCTCCTGAAGTCGGCAGGGAAATCAAAACTCGGTTGCGCAATCGACTTCATACCGAGACACCGCAAGCACTACTCGATGAGTTGAAACACGTTGACCCTGAAGCAGCTGAAGGACTCTTACCGCAGAACTACAAACGAATTATCAGAGCGCTCGAAGTCTATCATGCCTCCGGCAGGAAGATTTCTGAAATGAGAACTGATTCTCCAATTCGACCTGACTTTAAAACTATACAGTTTGGAATTCTTGTAGATAGGACGACCCTCTACAGGCGGATCGAGGCGCGGGTCGACGACATGATTACCTCAGGTCTTCTCGATGAGGTTAAGGAAATTCTGAGGAAGGGGTTCGACCCTGAACTCAATTCGCTTCAAACAGTTGGTTACAAGGAAGCGATACGCTACCTGCAGGGAAACATCAGGTACGAGGATATGGTAGACCTCATCAAAATGAATACTAGAAGATACGCCAAACGCCAGATGACCTGGTTCAGAAAAGACAAACGGATCATATGGATTGAGTCGACAGGAAGAGATCCCGTTTCTGTCGCGAAGGAAATTGTAAGCAGCTACTCTGCGGAATAAATTTCCGGGGCCCCGTCAAAGAAGAGGGATGAAATACTAGCCCGCGAGTGCGTCTATCATCTTATTCGCTGCGTCCCCAGCATCGGCCGCCACTCTTACAAATCGCGAACAGGATTCTTTGCCTTCGTAGGCAAGCTCTTTATCAAGTAACTCTATGACCGGCTTCCAGAAATCTTTCACCGTGAGGATGGGCTTTTCGTTGATGATGTTTTTGTTCATTAACTCCCATACGAGCGAGAGCTCTACGAGTGTACCCGTTCCGCCTTTTAGTATGATATAGCCGTCTCCGAAGTGTACTAGCTTCTCCAGTCTTTCATAAAGTGACTGCGTGTGGACCTGGACGTTCACGTATTCATTAGGTGTGGGCGAGAAGATGGAGGTAGTCACGCCGATGATCTGGACACCTGACCCCTCTGCTCCCTTCGAAGCAGCTTCCATGATTCCTCCGTAACCGCCCGTGCAAATTGAAATTCCCGCGGAGGATAGCTTCTTGCCGAGAAGCAGCGCGTCCTCGTACTCTGGAGAACCTGCCTTAGGTCGGCTGCTGCCGAAAATTGTGACAATTTTTGATTTTCTGGAGGGAATCGAGAGCTTCGGGTCCACCAAAGGATCAGTTGTAAATAATGATCCGCTGGCCCGGCCGAAGATCTTCCGCAGTTGTGTTCCACTTCCGGAGCCGGTCGATAGTCACTCCAAACTTGTGTGCGATGCTCCAGAGCGAATCACCTCGCCTGACCCTGTAAATCATCCTCGAGTCGGAAGTCTCCGATATCATATTGTCGCCCTTCTGATTGCCTATCGATGGCGACATGATCATCAGGAGCTGACCGCGCCTGACTCTAGTTGAATGGAGATTGTTCCAATTCTTCAGGTCGGATACGTTGACTCCATAAATCGTCGCAATTCTGCCGAGCGTCTCGTGTCTCTTGACTTTGTGATAGACATAGGAACCGGTGGTAGACGGCGCCGGCGAGGGAGTTTTAGCTGCAACTTTCACTGCTGACCGCGGTGCAGACGCATGGTTATCAGTGTCGGCGGATGTAACGAATAGCCTCATCCGGGGTTTGATTCTCGAGGTGCTCAGATTGTTCAGTCTCTTCAATGTACGAACCGTTGTCCCATGCTCCTCTGCGATTTCACTCAATGTCTCGCCGCGTCTGACGACGTGAATTGGAGAACTGTCGTATCTGGTCTCCGCAATGTTTGATCCGATATCAATCGCAGATGTTTTGCTCTTTCCGCTCAAGGCATAGTAAGAGCTTTTCACCGGAATAATGAGAAGGGTTCCCGGACGCACGCGACGGGTTCGACGTGAGAGGTCGTTCGCAAACTTGAGCGACGCCATGCTTACCCGATATCGCCTTGCTATCCCGTAAATGGTTTCCCCGCGTATGACTCTGTGGAAGGTCCATGTGAGTTTCACCGTCTCGGGGAGTTTCTGATAGTCTGCCTCAAATGCAGGTCCTGTGCCTGCCGGAACGAGGAGAGGATATTCTTGTCCGTCAAAACTCGGAGGTGTAACTGCGTGCACCAGCTGTGGATTCAAATCACGCAAAGTGTCGAGATCCACTCCTGTGGCGTCTGCTAGAACTTTCAAATCAACACTGTCAGGGATCTTAACCGTGTCGCATGTGACAGTCGACGTCTCTGTGTCATCGTTAAATCCATATTCCTTCGGATTTGTGACTATAAGGGTCACCGCAATATACTGCGGCACATAATTCCGCGTTTCCCTCGGAAGCAGTCGTCTGATCTTCCAGAAATCTCTTATGTGGTGACTTCGACGGATAGCGCGGTCAATATGTCTTGTCCCGCAATTGTACGCGGCGATTGCGAGATACCAGTCGTTGTAGTACTCATAAAGGTCTTTAAGATGGCTTGCCGCCGCCTCGGTGGCCTTTACAGGATCCCTCCGCTCGTCATACCACCAATTCGAGTGAAGGCCGTACAGATTGCCAGTTGATCGGATGAACTGCCACAGCCCTACGGCTCGCGCCCATGAACGTGCTGTGGGATGCAAACCGCTTTCCGGCAAAGACAGGTACGCGATTTCCTCAGGCAAACCCGCATCTCGGAATACCTTCTTCATCAGAGGGATGTATAAGCCGGACCTGCGAATCCAGTCCTGCATATGCCATCTTCCCTTAGTCGTGAAGAACTCAATATTCTGTTCAACATACCTGTTCATAACTAGAGGAACGGTTGTCTTTGGGATCTGAGCGGTAGGGAAATTTGTGCCCGAAACATTTATCGTATCGACAATCTGAGACAGCTTCTCTTCAAGGGCAAATACTGAGGTGCCCGGTCCAAGGTTCTGGACGGACGAAATATATTTCTCGTAATCGCTAATTATGCTCTGGCTCAGCGCTACAAAGTCTTTATTCTCCTCAATATCGGGATAGTAGCTGAGGTCATTCATTACGTCGATCGCGTTCTCAAATTCGATCGCGGAAGAATCTTGCTGTCCTTCCTTCTGCAACTTGATCGCCGCCGCGTAATGCTTTCTCGCTGACTCCATAAGCTTCGAAACCGCTTCGCCGTCAGTGAGGATCGAGTCCACTCCATCCAGCATGGTGAGGCTGGACGGCCTGCTGATTTCTGCTCTGCTCTTCTCAATAGAGCTGCTGATACTGGCGGAATCCGGTTGCTCGTTCGCGTTCCGACCTGCTAACGCTATTTCTTCCGATTTCAAGGTCCCCTTGTTCGAACTGCAAGAAAATGATATTGCCGAAACAAGGACAACCAGAAGGAGAGATTGTATGTTAAGTTGTCGCATTTGCCTCTGTTATTTCGTGAAAAGCAACTATTAATATATGGCCATACTCGAGATTTGTCAAGTAAAAGTTTAAATGTCCCATGAAACTGTCGGATAAATCACAACTTACCCTTAGAAGAATGGGAAGGCTAAGGTGGAACAGAGGGAGCCGGAACTAGAATACCACCGGCTCTTCGTATACCCCGAAGACTTCTTTGAGCACTTCACACATCTCGCCAAGAGTTACATACGCTCTGGTTGCTTCGAGAAGTCGCGGCATTAGGTTTGTCCCGTCCTCAGCGGCCTCTCGAAGGTGATCGATTGCGCTCTTCGCCGTGACAGTGCTCCTATTGGATCTGACTTCAGCCAGTCTCTTCTGCTGCCTAGATTCGACATCTTTGGCAATTTCAAGGATCGGGATCGATATCTGCTCGTTTTCTTGTACATACTCATTCACCCCGACGATAATCTTCTCGCGCTTGTCGAGCTCTCGTTGGTACCTGTAAGCGGCGTCGGCAATCTCTCGCTGAAAGAAGCCTTGCTCAATAGCGGGAATTACGCCACCGAGTGAGTCAATCTTCTCGAAATATCGCTCGGCTTCTTCTTCCAGCCTGCTTGTCAGGTTTTCTATAAAGTAACTTCCGGCTAGCGGATCCACGGTGTTCGCTACGCCTGTCTCGTAGGCGAGTATCTGTTGGGTACGAAGAGCAATGGTAGCAGCTTTCTCGCTGGGAAGCGCCAGTGTCTCATCCATCGAATTCGTGTGAAGTGATTGCGTACCGCCCAGTACTGCTGCTAGAGCCTGATACGCGGTCCGTACAATGTTGTTTTCCGGTTGCTGCGCGGTCAGTGAACATCCCGCGGTTTGGGTATGAAATCTCAGCATCCATGTCCGCTTGCTCTTTGCGCTGTACTTGTTTCGCATCCTTCTCGCCCAAATTCTTCTTGCGGCACGGTACTTCGCTATCTCCTCGAAGAAGTCTAAGTGTGAGTTGAAGAAGAACGATAGCTGTGGCACGAATTCGTCGATGTCTAATCCTGCGGCAAGTCCTGCTTCGACATATGCGAATCCATCAGCCAGCGTGAAAGCCAGTTCCTGAGCGGCAGTCGAGCCGGCCTCCCGAATATGGTAACCACTTATCGATATCGGATTCCATTTCGGCATCTCCTTTACACTGTACTCGAACATGTCTGTAATAATTCTCATCGACGGCAAGGGAGGATAGATCCATTCCTTCTGAGCGATGTACTCTTTAAGTATATCATTTTGAATCGTCCCGCGAAGCTTATCCGGTTTTACGCCCTGCTTCTCAGCGACGGCAACGTAAAACGCCTGCATCATTGCCGCGGGGGCATTGATTGTCATTGAAGTCGAAACCCTGCCGAGCGGAATCCCCTTGAATAGTATTTCCATATCGGCAAGAGAGCTTACAGATACTCCGCAGTTTCCGACTTCTCCTTGTGAAGCCGGATCGTCCGGGTCGAGTCCCATAAGAGTCGGAAGGTCGAACGCCACACTCAGACCGGTCTGACCGTTCTCAAGGAGGTAATGATAGCGTTTGTTAGAATCCTCCGGAGTTCCGAAACCTGCGAACTGGCGCATCGTCCAAAGTTTGCCACGGTACATTGTGTGGTGAATTCCACGAGTGAAAGGGAATTCTCCAGGCGAACCGATCTCATTCTCAAAATCTATATGCTGAATGTCATCGGGGGTGTACAGTATCTCAATCGGTTCACCGCTGACTGTCGTGAACTTTACCGGTCGAACCGCACCTTTGGATGCCTCTCGCGTCCATTTTGACTTCCGTTCAGATATTTCTTTTATATCGTCTTTCATTCTGTCACCTTTTCGGATACCATTTTTGATAAGAATCCATGACAATCTTTCCGGCTGAAAAGCACATCAGAACGAATCCTACTCCAAAAGTCATCCACTCGAAAGACCGAGGTGAATAATTATCGAGGCCTTTTGGGCCGTCGGATAACAAAATATGAAAAATCTCCCGTGTAAACGAGAACAAAATTATGATGCAGCTAAGGCCGAAGATCGAGATGTTCCCGATCCCGATTTTCAACTCCAAATTTCTTTCGGATATGAGAATCATGCTTGACGAGAAAACCAAAAGAAGGATCGCAATTAGAATTGGTGCGGCAACAGGCCCGATCCAAACAACCGGAACAAGGAACAATACATCGAATGAAAAAAGTGATGGCGGCCAGCCGGTCAGCATCCTGAGGAAAATGTAATACGTTAAGTCCCAGATCGCGAACGAAAAAATAAAGTACATACATTTTTGCAGACGCGACTTCCCGGCCAGTAAGCCGATCACACCGAGCATTACGATAGTCACAATCTCCCTCCCGAGCTCTATGATGCCGGTCTGGGAGCCGAGCAGCTTCATAGGAAAGACATGGGCGGGGTCACCAAATTCCATCAGCCTCAGGTAAATTACAACTGCCGCCTCAAGGTATCCCATCGCGATCGCGTATATCGATACAGCCGTTATTCTTTTCATACGATCATTATGGATAGTCTTCCGGATGCATATTCTCCTTCAATATCTGACACGCTTCAGTTCAAGGACGATTTCTGAATTCAATTTCAAAAAGGCGCGACTGATTTTCAATTCTCGAGAATCTCAATGAGTTCACGCTGATTCGGCATCTCAGTAGGGGCTCAGCATTTCTTGATTTGGCATAGCGCCTTGTTTAAATTAATGATCAGCACACCAAATGAGAAACAAGAAGAGTATTGCAATCCTGGGCTCGACCGGTTCGATAGGGAAGAGCACATTGGACGTTGTGACGAGCATGAATCAGAATGGCGAAGACTATTCCGTCTCATATCTCGTCACTAACCGAAATATCGAGCTTCTCTACAAGCAAGCTAAGGAATTCAAGCCGAGCGGAGTCGTGATAATAGACGAGGAACGTGCGGTGCAATTCCGCTCACTCATGAATGGTGAAAATCTCAAGATCTTCTCGGGAGAGAAGGGATTGATGGAAGTTATGGCGCGCGGCGAGTTTGATGTCCTGGTGAGTTCACTCGTGGGATTTGTCGGACTCCGTCCGACTCTTGAGGCATTGCGTGCTGGAAAGACGGTAGCACTTGCTAACAAAGAGACGCTTGTCGTCGCCGGTGAAATCGTAAATGAGACAGCGAAGAAACATGGAGCGCCGCTGGTGCCGATAGACAGTGAGCACAGCGCGATTCTCCAATGCTTCTCAGGAGAAGACAAAACTTCTATCGCGAAATTGATTCTCACGGCGTCCGGTGGACCGTTTCTCAATAAGGACAAATCGGAACTCGGGAAAGTCACGGTGGAAGAAGCGCTGAATCATCCGAACTGGAAAATGGGGAACAAGATCACGATAGATTCGGCAACTCTTATGAACAAAGGGCTGGAGGTTATTGAAGCTCACTACCTGTTCGATCTGCCGCCTGAGAAAATCGAAATAGTTGTCCATCCGCAATCCATCATCCATTCGATGGTTGAATTCATAGACGGTTCGATAAAAGCTCAGCTCGGGGTTCCCGATATGAAGATCCCGATTCAATATGCCTTTACTTATCCCGAGCGCGTGCAGTCGAATTATCAACGGCTTGATTTCGGCAAGCTGACACAGCTGACGTTTATGCGACCGGATCTTGACAAATTCACGCTGATAAGGTCGGCGTACAACGCGTTGAGCTGTGGTGGAACGGCTCCCGCTGTCTTAAACGCTGCGAATGAAACCGCGGTGGAACTGTTCCTCCAGAAAAAGATAAGGTTTACCGGCATCGCCGAGATGGTTGATGGCGCCCTCAACGCGATAGAGCCGAAGCATGCGCCTGAAATCGAGGAGATATTTGAAGCCGACCGTGCGGCGAGAAATTACGTGCACGCAAAATTGGAACAATCCAAATAGCAAAAGGTGTTGAAATCATAGTATGCTGACATACATCCTGTACTTCATTATAACAGTTGGAATTCTAGTCCTTGTCCATGAATTCGGCCATTTCATTGCCGCTAAAAGCTTTGGGATGAAGGTGGACACATTCTCCATCGGATTCCCTCCACGTGCGTTCGGGAAAAAGATAGGCGAGACAGACTACTGCATATCGTGGATTCCAATCGGAGGATACGTAAAAATCGCAGGGATGGTCGATGAGAGTTTCGACACCGATTTCATGAACAATCCGCCCCAACCGAACGAGTTTCGATCGAAACCGATGTACCAGCGTATGATCGTCGTGAGCGCCGGAGTGTTCATGAACTTCCTGTTGACCTTCGCAGTTTTCTACGGGATAAACCTCTCGAACGGAAAAATATTTCACTCGACTACTGTCGTTGGTTATGTCAACCCCGAATCGGTCGAAGGAAAGTCCGGGTTTCTGTCGGGTGACAGTCTGGTTTCAATAAATGGGAAGAGTGTAGGTAACTGGGAAGATGTTGAATCCCAATTTTATCTTGAGGACGTGGCATCTCCGCTGGCCGTCCGCGTCATTCGAAACGGAAACCCGGTGGCGTTGACCGTTGCGAAAGGCGCCGTCAAGCCTGAAGAACCAATCGGTTTGTTTCCTGCACACATGCGGGCGGTGATCGACGCGGTCGATCTTGCGATGCCCGCGTCGAAGGCCGGCATGAAACCGGGTGACATCGTCAGCTCCATAAACGGCCAGGCGATTACTTCAAGCGGTCAACTTGCCGAGATGATCAAGCAGAACAAAGGGAGACTGGTCTCTATCCAGGTGCAGCGTCAAAAGGAGACCAAGCAAATAAGCGTTACACCTAACTCCGATGGATTGATCGGGATACGTATCGGAGGCGAGTATACGGGACCAGTTCAGACTTTCAGCTACAATGTTATAAGTGCCATTCCCGCCGGCTACGACCAGACAGTCGGCGCGACAAAGCTTCTCATCGAATCGATTGCTAGAATCGCCACAGGACAAGTTTCTTTTACAAAATCTGTGGGCGGACCGATCAAGATTGCTCAACTTGCGACTCAAAGTGCTGAATTGGGACTTGTCAGTTTTCTGGGTTTCATGGCGTTGCTCAGCATAAGTCTTGCCGTACTGAACATACTTCCTATTCCCGCGCTTGATGGCGGGCATCTGGCTTTTCTTGTCTATGAATCGATCTTTCGAAAAGAAGTTCCGACAAAGATTAAACTGTATGCCCAACAGTTCGGCTTCGCGCTCCTTCTGCTCTTCATGGCATTCGTTATTTATAACGACATCGCCCATTTTTGAGTTGATCCGCTTGTCCTTATCTTGGTACCGGTGTCGTTGGTGATAGTGGTCAAAGTAGGAGTTCCGGAATGAGGCTTAAATTAGCTGTGAAAGAGGAGGGATTTATGAATCAAATCAGCAAAACGCTCCTGGCGCTAATAATACTGTCCTTCGCCGGTTCGTCGCAGGCGCAGCAGAACCTCGTCAACCTCTCGATTTCAGTACCACAATACAATCAGATATATGTCGCGGACCTCGACATCCAGCATGCTCAGAGCACAGGAGTATTATTCAGTGCGGCTCTGAAGTCGCTCGCTCCGACTGAGATTCACATTAAGCTGACGCTTTCGGTTGTGATCACGCTTGTAGGTCAGGCGCCCTTCCAGATCGCGCAAGCTACAAGTACACCGCTGACTTTGGAGCCGGGACAAATGAAGGTAATTACAAATGTCGATTTGTCGGGTGACAATCCGCCCATTCACCTGGAATCATACAGCTACGACCAGGAACAGTTTGACAAAATAAAGAATGTAGCGCTCGCGACCGGGAAAGCGCCAGCTGGAACTTATGCGTTCATGTTGAATTGTGTCGATGTGAATAATACCCCTGTCTCCAATTCTGCTCAAGGTCAAATCGTCGTAACCAATCCGAGCCGAATCGATCTTGTCCTTCCGATGGACGGCGGGAACATTACGACCTTGTTTCCTCATTTCCAGTGGTCGGCAAATGTGGATTCCGTCGTGCTGTCGGTCTACCAAAAACTTCCAAACCAGACGAGCCCACAGGACGTCGTATCAGGCGTGCCGTTCCTCCAGCAAAGTGTGGTTGGTGGTTCATTCAACTATCCGCCATCCGGACCAGGTGTCAGACTTCTCGCGACGGGACAAACCTATTACTGGTTTGTGGACATCCCGTCTTCAGCAACCCGGGGAGCCGGTCTTCGAAGCGACATCTGGAGTTTTACGGTCTCAGGTACCGACACGACCTCCGGCAACTCTGCCAACTTGAACGACGTTGCGACAAAAGCTCTCATAAATCTTCTTACAGGAACGCAATACCAGGGACTCCTCTCACAAATTAGTTCGTTAAATGGTACAGCCTCGTTCGACGGGTCGTCTATCGGAACGCAGGACCTGATCGATATTTTGCAGGGACTGGACAAGTCAAAAATCATAAACGTCACCATACAGTGAGGAGCCAGCCATGAAGATGCGAAAAAAAGTTCTGTTGTTTGCACTCTTTGCGTTTGCGGCGTCTGTCGCTTTCAAGATGGCGGCCGCTCCGAATAATATCGCGCTGTTTTGGGTGATCAAGAACAGCGTCGAGGTAAAGAAGCAGGACAAAGACTGGACGAAAGCTAAGAAGGGTGATTTTATCTACGGGGGCGATTATGTGCGGACCCAGCAAGAGTCATTCACGCTCATAAAATTTAACGATGCGAGCACACTCCGGCTCGGATCAAACGCCGAGGTGCAGGTATACGGCGAAAAGAACCCACAAAGTACAGCGGTCAATGGCGGCGACGTGGGTTTTACCATGACCAAGAGAACGACCGGTCAGTTTGAGTTTACCACGCCAACCAGCGTTGCGTCGATCCGCGGCACAGGGGGAATACTTAGTGTTCAAGTTGACGGAACCGATTTTCTGACGATCGTCGAAGGTCTTGTCCATCTTGCTAATAAGATTTCCAATAAAGGGATCGATGTAAGTGCAGGTCAGACCGGCGAATCTTCCAAGAACGGCGACATGTCAATCCACCAATCGACCCAGGATGAACTCAACAAGCTGACGCAACTCGATAACCAGTTCAATCAGCAGCAACACAAGCTCGAAATGTGGTTCAGAGGGAGCGACGGCAAATTACACGAGATAATTATAGAGACTGAGCGCTAGGTTTTTGTTTCGGAAATATCCGCTTTCGTCGGAGGGAACGTGAAAAAGCGACTTGGAGGGAAGGCAGGGCGGAGATTTGCGTCCGCGCTGCTGGTGGTCCTGATACCCTCTCTATCCTCACTATACGCCCAGCAAGGGCTTGTGATTAACGTTTCCGCAACTTCCACGGTGATCGAGAACCAACCCGTCACGATCAAGGCGGATGTGAGAAGTTTTGCGAGCATCTCACAGGGGATTCTTTTTTATCGAAACGACCTATCTTCGGATTTTCAGCAGGCGGACCTAACACTTGACGAATCATCGATGAGCCTGAACGGAACGGTCCCGGGTGCCTATGTCGTGAGTCCGTTCATAGAAGTCTACATCAGACTCATCAAGCGAGACGGAACAAGCGAGACCTATCCTGTAGAGAATCCTACCGAAAATCCTGTGAGGATAGCCGTGAATTCATCACCCGAGCAGCAAGACATTATAGTCATAAGTCCGGAACGGGATCAGAAGCTGACTGTCGACGATTTGATGATAGCTGCTTCAATGTTATACGCGCCTGACTTCGTGGACCGCAGGAAGACAGAAGTCTACTTCGATGGATTGGACGTCACCTCAAACGCTGTCGTGAGCGGTGACGTTATCGTGTATTCTCCGGCGAGTTTTCCGCGGGAGATCTCACGCGGACTTCACACAGCGAAAATAGTCTTGTACAAGACCGACGGATCGGAATATCGAAGCCTCGAATGGAGTTTCTATATTGTGACCGCCGGTGAGCAGGCGGCCGCAGAGACTTTTTCCTATCGCGGCAACGGCCAGCTGGAGCTCCGCAACGAGAACTTGGCGGGGAGTTCGGTGTGGTACAACAGTGGATACCTGAATCTCGGCAGCACGGTGTACGGCATAACTCTAGGCGCAAATCTGGACTTGACCTCCGAGGAAAAGACTTACAGGCAGCCGCAGGACCGCTACGGGTTTCTCTTAGGAACTTCCTGGTTGAGCGTGAAGCTTGGCGACAGCTACCCGACGTTCAGTCCCCTGATCATGAACGGAATGCGAGTGCGCGGAATTTCAGGGAAACTCTCCGCGGGGTTCTTCAACCTTGAAGCCGCTTACGGCCAAACTATTCGTGGAATCGATGGGCAGTATCTCGACACAGTCATCGTCTCGCAGCAGACGCAAGGATTGATCGGGTCGAATTATCTTAAGCTTAACGATTCAACTTACGTCAACCTCAACTACGGTACATACACTCGAAACCTGTTTGCCGTGAGGCCCTCATTCGACTTCGGAAGTCACGTCGAACTGGGATTTACATACCTCAAGTCGTCTGACGCAATCAGCTCCATCGGTCTTGGGAGCGATCCGAATCAAAATGTGGTGCTTGGGACCGACTTCTCGATGAACTTCGACAACCATCATATAAACTTCCTCGCCGAATCGGCGGTAAGCATGTTGAACCAGAATACTGCAGTCGGCAACAGAACCGCTGCAGACATAGATTCCATATCGCACTCGGATGCGGGCGACCAGATCGACAAAGTGGTCCCGTTGTCGACTCTCTCGAAGATCATCACGATCAACGAGTTCCTTGTTCCTCTTGATCCTACCAAACTCTCATCTCTGTCATGGGACGTGGGAGTGAACTTAAATTACTTCAACACCTACGCGAAAGTGGGATATGTCTATCGCGGACCGGACTACACTTCTTTCGGCCAGCAATATATCAGAACTGACATCCGCGGCTTTAATTTCCTGTTGAGACCGCGGCTGTTGAGCAATCAAGTTCTCCTCACGCTCTCCTACGAGAATCTCTTTGATAACCTGCAAAAGAACAAGTATGCTACGACCAATTTCATCAACACGAATCTTGCTGCATCATATTTCCCGATGGTCAGTATGCCTACCTTCACACTGGGGTTCGCGACATACTCCAACTCCAATTCAATACCTACAACGGAGGATACTCTCCACCAGGCGATTGACAATTCTACACTGCGGTATTACGTAGAATCGAGTTACGCCTTCACTTACATCATCAGGCACAACATCTCACTGAATTTCGGGATCAGCAACACGAACGATCGCACTCAGCTGGGCACCAACCTCAACAATTTTAATTTTGCATTCCTCGTAAACTCCGATTTCGTCGATATCCCCTTGAGGACAACACTCGGGTTTAACATCAACGGGAACAAGAATTCCCAGAAGGGGCTCGATAGCACTCAGGCAGTAGTAGAGCAAATCCAAACGTTCGATTACACATTTCTCACGATCGGCGCATCGTACGGACTTCTCAACGATAATTTTACCGTCGGGGTCAATTTTACTCCCACGTTCGGAGACTTCTCCAGGATTGGTTACGGTCTCGTCGCCAGCTATCGAGTTGCCAAGTCGCAATCCATCAATCTCAATCTCAACTACTTTGCGCTGTCCGGGTCGAGCGATTTTGTCGGCTCGCTCGTTTACGCGGTGGATTTTTAGATCGTGATGGCTTAACCTAAGCTAAATGCAAGCTGTCCGCGGCAAACTTTCCAGACTGAACAATCTCATCGTGCCGCTTGTTATCGGGTTCCTCTCCGCGATAATTGCCTTCCTTCTTTCCAGGAATATTCCGGCAGAAGTAAGTTTTCTGAGAACTGCGCAATTAAAAACTCTCGATCAGCGGTTCGAGTACCGCGGCGCAGAGAACATTAAGGACAAATCGAAAGTCGTCATCGTCGGGATAACGGACCAATCCAACCAAGTCCTCCCGGTGAGTTTTCCTTTTCCTCGGAGTTATTACGCCAGGCTTATCAGAAACCTCTATGCCGCGGGCGCGAAAGCGATCGGGATCGATATCATAATGGATGAACCATCGGAGTCACCCAAGGAAGACAGCGCCTTGTCCTCCGCGTTGCGGAAGTATAAATCGGTCGTGCTCGCGGGACGAAACGATATCGACCTTTCCGGCCGGTACAAGATTTTGAAAAGTGAAGACTATTACCACAATGTTTTTCTGAGTGTCGACAGTGCGATCGGAATAGTTCTTGTCGGAAACGACCTCGACGGTGTGTACAGACGCTACATGCCATTCAACGCTTTCCAGACCGGCCCCAACGAGTACAGGACGATCCCTTCATTCGGTTTCGCGGTCCTGTCACAATACCTTGGACTCGGCAACGCGATTGCAAAGGATCTCAGTTCATCCTTCCAGCTCGGAAGCGTCGAGATACCGAAGTATGATCAAACGTCGATGCTCATTAATTATTCGGGTCCGACTGGAGAATTTCCCGTGTACGACGTTTGGCAGGTCCTCGATGATTCTTCTTTTGAGACGCGGGACGAAAAGGACAACGGCGTCGAAATAAACGGCTACTATGATTTGAAAAGTGCCGGCGTCTTCAAGGATAAAGTCGTTCTCGTCGGTGCCGCCTATCCGGAGTCGAACGATCTGAAGCCGATTCCGTTTACGGGGGACAGGGGCTCGAAAACCGGCAGCCTGGCTTATGGAGTCGAAATACACGGCAGCGCGATCGAGACTGTGCTCGACGAAAAATTTCTCGTCCCCACGAGTGCCTGGCAGGACTTCCTCGAAATGTTGATCGGCGCTCTACTGATCTCTCTTACATCTTTCTTTTTCAAATCGGCACAGCATCCCAGAATGATCCTCGTTATATTTGTACCGTTCCTGATTACGGTTGCAGTCATATTCGCATCATTCGAATCAGCATTCATTCTCTTTGCGAATAAGAGACTCATACTGAACATCGTTTACCCGGCGATGGCATTTACGTTCAGTTACGTTTTGACGGTAGTGTATCAATTTGTCTCGGAGCGGAGGCAGAAAACCGCGATAAAGTCCCTATTCAGTAGGTATGTCGACCCATCTGTCGTAAACGAGCTTGTCGATAATCCTGAACTTGTGAGACTCGGCGGTGAACGAAAGAAGATGAGCGTATTGTTTTCGGATATTGCGAACTTCACTACCATAAGCGAAGGCTTGGCACCTGAAGAGCTCGTGGCCCATTTGAACGAGTACCTCACATCTATGACAGAAGTCGTGTTCAGACACGCCGGGACTCTTGACAAGTATATCGGAGACGCGATAATCGCATTCTGGGGTGCGCCGCTGGAACTCGAGGACCACGGGTACCGGACTTGCCAGGCCGCAATGGAGATGACCCGGCAACTTGACAAACTCAACACGAAATGGACTGAAGAAAAGAAACCGCTCCTCAATTTCAGGATCGGAATTAACTCGGGCGAAATGATCGTCGGAAACGTCGGGGGAAAAGAGAGATTCGATTACACGGTCATCGGCGACAACGTGAACCTTGCCTCACGCCTCGAGACAGCCAACAAAGTGTATGGTACGCGGATCATGTTGAGCGAATTTACGTATGAGCTGGTCAAGGGGCGGGTCTTCGCCCGTGAGCTCGACCTGATCGTAGTCAAGGGTAAGACGAAGCCCGTGAAGATTTTCGAGCTTATCTCGGATGACGCCGCGATGGTCGCGGAAGAGGTCAAGGTCTTTGTGGGTTTGTACGACGACGCCTTGAAAAAATACCGCTCAAGGGATTGGGAAGCTGCGGCGGGTCATTTCGAAAAAGCCCTCTCTGTCAAACCCGCCGATGTTCCATCCAGGGTCTATCTCGAGAGAAGCAGGTTGTACGCGCTTGAGCCGCCCTCGGCCGACTGGGACGGCGTATTTATAATGAAGACAAAGTAGCATCCCGCCGGGAGATTTATCGCCAAATTGAGTTTCACTTCGAGCAGGATTAAATTGTTGAAATGAAAAAGGGAAAATCGATCCCCACCGAAAAAGTCCGCAAGGAAAGGAAAATCGCACCCGAGCAAGTATCGGACGATGCAAAGTTTGATAGAGCTCTGCGGCCGAAGGTTCTCGACGAATTTGTCGGCCAGAGGAAGATTGTAGACAAGCTGAAAGTCTTTATCGGCGCCGCTAAGAAGCGAAAGGAAGCTCTCGACCATGTTCTCCTTATGGGACCGCCGGGACTTGGCAAGACCACACTTGCGAATATTATTGCAAATGAGCTCGGGACAGAAATAGTCTCGACAACAGGTCCCTCGTTGGAAAGACCCGGCGACCTGGCGGGTATTTTGACATCGGTTCAAAAAGACGTAGTCGTTTTCATCGACGAGATTCATCGAATACCAGCCGCAGTCGAAGAAATCTTGTACGGCGCGATGGAAGATTATAAACTTTCAATTGTGGTAGACAGGGGACCGGGTGCGCGAAGCGTGCAACTTGACATTAATCCGTTCACGCTTGTCGCGGCAACTACCCGCGCCGGACTCCTGAGCAACCCATTCAGGTCGAGGTTCGGAATCATCGAGCGACTCGAATATTACGACGACGAGGACCTGGAGAAAATTGTCGTCAGATCCGCTTCTATTCTCAAAACCAGAGTGGAGAAAAGCGCGTCAGTTGAAATTGCCAAGCGAAGCCGCGGCACTCCCCGCATTGCAAACCGGCTCCTGCGTCGTACTCGTGACTTCGCTGAATTCAAGGGCAATGACTCCATTGATCTGGTTGTAGCCAGGGACGCGCTGGACAGGCTCGAGGTCGACAAAACCGGTCTAGACGAAATGGACAAGAAGATTCTCTCCACGATAATTGACTACTATGGCGGCGGGCCCGTAGGAGTGGGAGCAATTGCGGCAGTCGTCAGCGAAGACAGCGGCACGATCGAGGAAGTCTACGAGCCGTTCCTCCTTCAGAAGGGTTATCTGCGGCGCACGTTGCGTGGAAGGGAAGCTACGGAGCGCGCGTACGAACTATTGGGGAAATCGAAGAAACCTGGCTCGATGCAAATAGAACTTCCAGTTGACAATTCAAATTCGGGCGATCCTACCAACGGAGGGACGAAACCGGACTCTTGACCGGGTGGAATCATCAACCCGGCGAAGTCGCTGCGGTCTCTGCAAATGACCCAGTCCATTAAACCTTGGAGAGATGAATCGGCGCGTGTGGCGAAGCTCAAGCCGCTGCCATTGTCATATTACAGAAGGGAAACGTTGAGCCTGGCACCTGACATCCTTGGGAAAATTCTGGTGAGAAACATACGAGGTAAGATTCTCGCCGGCCGTATCGTGGAGATCGAGGCGTATCGCAGCAACGACCCGGCGAGCCACGCATTTCGCGGAATGACCGAGCGGAACAAGGTGATGTTCGAAGGAGGTGGGGTAGCGTATGTCTATTTCACGTACGGTATGCACTTCTGTTTCAATATCGTCACCGAGGCCGAAGGCTCGGCTGCCGCTTTCCTGGTTCGTGCTCTCGAGCCGATGGCGGGCTTAAAGGAGATGAAACATAGAAGGGGAGGCGGTCGGTCGACAAATCTCACAAACGGGCCTGCACGGCTCTGTCAGGCGATGCGAATCGATCGCTCTCTCAACGGCGTGAGACTCGACGGGACTGAGCTCTATATTTGTGACGACGGATTCAGAGTTCAAAGCGACGCAATAGAGAGTTCGCCGAGAATCGGTATACGGGAAGGGAAGAACCTGAAGTGGCGATTCTTCTTGAAAGGGAATGAGTTTCTGAGCAGGCGTCAGCCCAGGAAGTAGACGTTGAGCTGAGGAAGGAATATTATGTACATTGCCCACGCGCTCAATCCGAACGAGATAGGTATAGCAATATTGTCATCTACAATTTCATAGGATAAGACCTCTGCGACAGAGGCCACTAGAGCGGCAACCACACCCAGCAGGTATTCCCCGAAGAGATAATCGACCTTGGGCGTGAGAGCGACTGCAGCGATACCTGCAATAATGAACGCGAGGCTTCCCTCAAAACTCTTGGGCAGCTCTCTGCTTAGAAAGATCTTGTGGCGCCCGAATCTTTTTCCGAAAAGTGCCGATGCGGTATCCGCAAGTATGAGGACAACAAAACTGTTTATCATGATGAATTTTGGAAACGCCCAAATACAAATCACGGCAGAGATCAGCATGTAAGTTGCCCCGTTGAGCGCGTGCCGCCGCTCGTCGACTTCGTGTCTCCTGAGAAGAAAACCGAAAAACCGATAGAAGACTCCCGACACCTGCGGGATTTCATAACGTGCAAGGTCCACAGTCACAAACAACACGGTAACCGGAATTATCAGCTCAAGTGCGAGTGTCTTTGGAATGAAATAGTACACGGCAGGTATGGCGAGAGAGAAAAGGTGGATGGCTTTTCTTACGAGCTCGCTTTTGAAGTCGACGCTGTCGCTCAGAGCCTGATCCATCAAATTCCGTTATTCAACCGACCGTTGCCGCACGTTATGCAGCTGGAGATTTTATTTAGACGCACGATAGATTCAGATTCAGCCTTTTGCCTGCGGAACAGAGACAGCTTCGTTCTTCCCGTCGCCATTTGGTTTTGCCACCGGCGGGAGTTCTTCGCCCTTGATGCATTTCTCAATCTCGTCGGCGTCGAGGATTTCGCGCTCGAGCAACGCTGACGCCAGTCTGTCCAGCGCATCGCGGTGCTCGTTGATGATTTCCTCTGCCCGCGTCATGCTCTTTAAGACAAGCGACCTTATCTCTTCGTCGATCTCGATCGCCGTCTTCTCGCTATAGTTTCTGTGCTTGGTGATTTCTCTGCCGAGGAATATTTCCTGTTCATTTTCTCCCCATGTCAGCGGGCCGAGCCTCTCGCTCATTCCCCACTCGCAAACCATCTTCCTGGCAATCGTGGTTGCTTTCTCGATATCATTTCCCGCACCGGTAGTGAATTTCTTGAAAATGATTTTCTCTGCGGCACGTCCTCCAAGCGCGTATGTGATCATCGCCAGCAGGTATTCCCGGGAATATGTGTGCTTCTCGTCGATGGGAAGATATGTAGTGACGCCGAGAGCTCTGCCTCTCGGTATGATAGTGACTTTGTGAACGGGGTCAGCTTCAGGCACCATCCGGGCCACCAGGACATGGCCGGATTCATGGTAAGCCGTAACCTTCTTCTCTTCGTCCGATATTATGGTACTTTTCCGTTCCGGTCCCATCATTACTTTGTCTTTAGCTTCTTCCATGTCGGGCATGCTGACGCTCATGCTGTTTCTCCTCGCCGCAAGAAGTGCGGCCTCATTCACGAGGTTCGCCAACTCTGCGCCCGCAAAGCCCGGTGTTTCTTTCGCGATTATTGCGAGATTCACATCAGCAGACAGTGGAATATTGCGAGTGTGAACTTTCAGTATTCCTTCTCTTCCTTTTACATCCGGACGATCGACGACGACTTGCCTGTCGAATCTTCCCGGTCTGAGCAGGGCGGGATCCAACACGTCAGGACGGTTTGTTGCCGCGATTATAATCACGCCGCTGTTCTGCTCGAAGCCGTCCATCTCGACGAGGAGTTGATTCAGCGTCTGTTCGCGTTCGTCATGGCCACCGCCGAGGCCGGCGCCACGATGGCGTCCGACTGCGTCTATCTCATCTATGAAAACGATACACGGAGCATTCTTCTTGGCAGTTTCGAAAAGATCGCGTACCCGGCTGGCTCCGACTCCTACAAACATTTCGACGAAATCTGCGCCGCTTATCGAGAAGAAGGGAACACTTGCTTCCCCCGCAACCGCGCGGGCAAGAAGCGTTTTGCCGGTTCCGGGCGGCCCGAGGAGAAGCACTCCTCTCGGAATCTTTCCGCCTAACCGTTGAAACTTGGCAGGCTCCCTGAGAAACTCTATGATCTCACTCAACTCTTCTTTTGCTTCATCGGCGCCGGCAACATCCTGGAACGTTACCTTGATCTGGCTTTCGGTCATCAGTTTCGCACGGCTCTTTCCGAAACTGAATATCCCCTTCGTATTGTTGCCCTGCATTCGCCGCATCCATACCAGCCAGAACACAAGGAGCGCGACCCACGGCAGAACGCTTATGAGACTATTTAGCCACTGATCGCTTTCCTTCACGAAATTGAATTTCACGCCAGCCTTCTGCCACTGAGCGACGACGGAAGGGTCCGCAGCTTCCGGCAGAAATACGACGAACTTCTCGATCTTCTTCCTGCTTCCCGATTCGGTCGTTATCTCCTGCGGCTCTTTCAACACTCCGTGGAAATCGTAATTGTTAATTTCCGATTTCTTTATTATTGCTTCCTTTATCTGATCGGAATCAAGAAGTGCCTGGTACTGTGAAAATGTTATTTCCGTTTCCTGATTGTCGCTTCCGCGGAAAAGTGTCATCACCAGAAAGACCGCAAGTATTATCGCGGCCCAGCCGATGATTATTCTACCGGTCCTCCAGTTGAAATCGTCTTCAGGAGGCTGATTTGGTTTCCGCTTCAGATTCGGCGGACCTACTCTTCTCTTAGGTGAACCATTTTTTTTATCGCTAGACAAATTTGGCATCCAAATTCCTCTTAACTATTTATCCAGAACGTAGATTGATCTGAGATTTCGAGCTTTTTGAGCGTAATCCAGTCCGTATCCGACGACAAAATGATTAGGGATTTCGAAACCTATATAATCTACCGCTAAATCGATTTTAACGCAATCTCTCTTATACAATAGGGTGACGACTGTGAGCGTCTTTGGATTCTGTTTGGTGATCAGTCTCTTAATAAAATCCATCGACAGACCGGAATCAATTATATCTTCCACGATAATGATGTCTCTTCCAGTTACCTCGCAATTCAGGTCTTTGATGAGGCGGACATTCCCCGTGGAAATCTTAGCGTCACCATAACTTGAAAGCTTAAGGAAATCTATCTCGCAGTCGATCGTGATTTCCCGAATCAGATCCGAGAAGAAAATGAAGGAGCCGTTCAATACGCCGATAAAAGTCGGAGTCCTCCCGGCAAAGTCCCTATTGATATTAGCGGCAAGTTCTTTCACCCTTTTCTTTATCTCTTCCTCGGCAATGAGCATCCTGAAGCGCTCGTTGTTTACGGTTACAGTTTGTGTCCGTTCATTTATAGCCGAATTCAATTCTTAAAACTCTCCTTGTGTTTTCAGTTAACTTGAACCTGTCGTCAACTCTCAATCCACAAACCCAGATTATGCCGTCTTTGTTGGTCAGAACCATAACGTTATTCTTTTGATAGACCGGAATTTTCATGTCTACAAGAAAATCGCTTAATTTTTTTCGCCCCTGCATTCCGAGCGGTGTAAACCAGTCTCCAGGATGCCAACTCCTTAATGTCAACGCCTCTCCTGCAAGTTCAGCATCAATAAACTCAACAACAGGGGAGAGTGAAAAGTGCACGTCCTGGCGGCTTGTCTCTTCGCTTGTGATATAGAATTCGTCAAATTCGTACTTCTTGCCGGGGACTATCTCGGCAACGAATTCCGGAGCCTCCTTGGGATTCCTGATAAAGACCAGGTTATGCCTGTCTCTGTAAACTACCACTTCGTTCCCTACTTCGATAGAAGTCCCGGACTCAGAGTTTAACAAATCGATTATCGCGTCCACTTTATGATGGTCGATTTCTCCTCGAACGAATTGTCTCAACGAATTAATGAGAATGTTTTCCTGAATGAAGAGAAGAGCATTTTTCAGTTTCGAAATGTCGAGGACAAGTCTTTCGCCGTCAAACTCCCGCGCAAGATTCGAGTAATGGATGCGGACTTCATTATTGACAAACGTGCTTAGTTCCTGGAAGATTGTCGCGTTTCGGTTCAAGGTGTTCACCACACCCGGATTTATTTTTTCCTGGATGAGCGGGATAAGTGAGAGCCGGACGAAGTTGCGCGTGTAGTACTCTTTCGTGTTTGATGAATCCTCCCTGAACTTCAGCCCCTTTGACCTTGCATAGTTCTCGATCTCGCGCCGGTCGGCAAAGAGGAGGGGGCGGACAATATCTCCCCGCTTCAACGGGATTCCACCGAGCCCGTCCACTCCTGTTCCTCTAAGCAGATTGATCAAGACGGTTTCTGCGTTGTCGTTTGCATTGTGGGCGGTTGCGATCTTATCGTAATTCTTTAGAACCTTCACTGTCTCGAAATATCTGTACCTGATCTCTCTTGCCGCCACCTGGAGTGAAGTTTTTTGCTCCACCATAAACGCCTTTACGTTCGCCGCATGGACGTAACATTCAACTCCATAGTGATCAGCTGTCTCCCTCACGAATCTCTCGTCTTCCTCAGATTCCTCTGCACGGAGTTTATGGTTGATATGCGCGACCGCGATCTCAAGACCAAGCCGCTCGCGTAGTTCCATGAGCAGATCGAGGAGCACTGACGAATCAATTCCACCCGATACGCCGATCACCAGCTTGTCGTCCGTTGAAATGAGCTGGTGCTTCCTGACGAATCTTTCGAATTTATTGAGAAAATCGTGCGTCATGATCGTTTTGAAGATGCCTTCCTCTTCGACGATTGAAAGGCGGGTTTATTTGAAAAAGTTATTATACCCGTCTAAGATTTCCAATTTGGACATGATCGTCTTGCTGCAATGGCACCTTCGCTGTTATATTGAACGGTTGCGGCAATCCTGCCGACGTATGTCGATCACGGGGCGTGGCTCAGTCCGGTTAGAGCGCTTGGTTTGGGACCAAGAGGTCGTGGGTTCGAATCCCACCGCCCCGACAAAGGATGTGGTTCGGTTAAAGCGTGACGCTTTAGGTGCCAAGGTCGTGGGTTCTCCCGAAGGTCCGAAGTCCCGAAGGGATCCCTTCGGGAGACTCCTTCGGAGGATCCGCCTCGGGCGGAGAATCCTACCGCTCCTACAAATAGAGGGTCGAAGATTCCGGTTCATGTCGATCGCACTATTGTGGAACATATGACCAGAACAAGCAACGTTTCCCCAAACAGACCTCAGTGGTGCTAGCACATCTCCTGCAACAACGAACATGTGTGAGCGATTTCTGAAATGGTCAATCTCGCTCAGCCACGCCAACCTTGACTTTCTTTCCGTTCACGGCTATATTTTCAGCGCAACGCGGGAATAGCTCAGTTGGTAGAGCGCAACCTTGCCAAGGTTGATGTCGCGGGTTCGAGTCCCGTTTCCCGCTCAACTTCAGTGTAACTAAACAAGTATGGATGTTGCACCCGCCGGAGTGCCTCGAGGATTTAGTCGGCGGGTTCTACACGGCGACGTACCCAAGTGGCTAAGGGAGAGGTCTGCAAAACCTTTATGCGGCGGTTCGAATCCGCCCGTCGCCTCACGATACGCCCCCATTCTCTTGCTCCCGCCCGAAGAGTCCCTGTGGACAACGAAAGGAGATCTCAATGAAGACCGTCTTAGTGGTTGATGATGAACAGGACATCGTGCAGCTCATAAAGTATAATCTGGAGCGCGAGGGATTCAGAGTCGAGTCCGCATCCGATGGGAACGAGGCTCTGGTCAAAGCATCCGACATCAAGCCCGATGTCATACTCCTGGATATTATGCTCCCTGGCAAAGATGGTTACGAAGTCATGAAGTCCCTTGGACAGTCAGAGAGGACTGCAAACATTCCGGTCATCTTTCTGACTGCGAAGAGCGCGGAGTTTGATGAGGTGCTTGGTCTTGAACTTGGTGCGGACGATTATATCGTTAAGCCTATCAGTCCGCGGAAATTGATCTCAAGAATCCGTGCAGTTCTCAGGAGAGCCGAAGGGACAAAGGGAGGCGAAGGTAAGAACATCGATCTTGGAAAAGTAATCATAGATCGGGAAAGCTACGTGGTGAGGGTTGGGGGGGCACAGGTTTTCTTCCCTCGCAAGGAGTTCGAAATACTATACTACCTCGCCGCTCACGAAGGGAAAGTCATATCGCGGGAAACTCTCTTGAGCCGCGTGTGGGGCTCCGATGTTTATGTCGGCGACAGGACAGTCGACGTCCACATCCGCAAGATCAGAGAAAAACTTGGCGACCACGCAGATATGATCGAGACAATAAAGGGAGTGGGTTATAAACTGAAAGTTGAATGAGAAGGCTATTGATCTCGTATAAGTCAAGGATTGTATTTGCCTGTGTCACGGGCATTCTGATATATATGGTTCTCATTTCGATCCAGGCATTCATTTCGGTTCGGTCCGCTCTGCAGGAAAACCATGTGCTTGTGATCGCACTGGTTTGCGGCTTGGCGACCTATATATTTCTTGAATCGTTTGCTTCAATTCGGAAGAGGCAATCAAATATCCTGAACACGATCGTCGAGGCATTACGCCGGATAAGTGCGGGCGACCTGTCCGTTCAGCTTCCGGAAACCGGTGCTGACGATCTGAAACAAATCAGTAAGCTCACGAATCAGATAGTCCGAAACCTGCAGAGCGACATTGCCAGATTTGAGAAACTAGAGAAAGTGCGGAGCGAATTCCTGGCTAATGTCTCTCATGAGCTCAGAACGCCTATCTTCAGCATACAGGGATTCATTGAGACTCTGATCGATGGGGCGATGGATGACCCGAAAGTGAACAGGGAATTCCTGATGAAGGCGTACCAGCATTCGGAAAGACTTAACACATTGCTCAACGATCTGATCGAAATATCGAGGATTGAGAGCGGTGAGATGAGGATGAGCTTCCGGTATTTCGATATAACTGAATTCCTCGCGAATGTGATAGAGGAGTTGAAACCCAAGGCGGAGAGAAAATCGCTCACGCTGTCGGTATGCATGAAACCCGATGAAATTCTGGTCCTTGGCGACAGGGATAGGCTGCGACAGGTAATGTGGAACCTGATTGATAATTCGGTGAAGTATACCGACGAGGGCGGGAAGATCGAGGTCGGTTACACTGATACGCCCGACCATGTCAGGGTCTTTGTGAAAGACACCGGCTGCGGGATTGGAGATGAGCACATTGCGCGTATCTTCGAGCGATTCTACAGAGTCGACAAGGACAGAAGCAGGAGTGTGGGCGGAACGGGGTTGGGGCTTGCTATTGTTAAACACATTGTCGAGGCACATAAAAGCAGAATAGAAGTGAAAAGCGAGCCCGGTAAAGGCTCGGAGTTCAGCTTCACCTTAAAGAAATAGATTTGAGGAGTATCTCGTGACAAGAAATAGTAAATCGTCAGAACGGAGTGAGGAGAATGCATAGACATTTTGAAGATCAGCTTGAAGACTTGCGGTCGAACCTGATCAAGATGGGAAGCCTTGTTGACAGTCAGCTGGAGCGCGCTTTCCGGGCGCTGCATGACAGTGACATGGAGGCGGTCAAGAAGGTGTATGAGAATGAAAAAAAGGTCAACGATTTCGATAACCTGCTTGATCAGCAGGTTGACGATATAATAGCACTTGAACAGCCCGTCGCAGCTGATCTTAGGCTTGTTGTATCTGCAATTAAAATGAACCATGAACTCGAACGAATCGGCGACGTGGCGGTGAACATAGCGCAGCGAGTCGAACCGCTTCTTAACTTTCAAGATTTCGTCCGGCGAACCGCAATTCTGGAAATGGGCGATGTGGCCAGAAGTATGGTTCATGACAGCCTCGATTCTTTCATCCATGGCGACGCGGAATTGGCCCGGCGTGTCTGCAAAGAGGACGATGTCGTCGACGACATGAACAGGGACAAGTTTCATTTTGTAGTGGGCGAGATGAAAAAGGACTCCGGCCTGGTTGAGCCGGGCGCGCACCTTATTGTAGCACTCAAGCATACAGAGCGCGTAGCCGACCATGCGACGAACATCGCTGAAGATGTAGTGTTCCTTGTCGACGCGAAGGTCATCAAACACCATGCGGGTGAACAGGAGTAAAACCGGCACTCACTTCAGTCGGTTAGCGGCTCGATTTTTTGTACGCAGGGGGAATTCTACCCGGAAGGGGGTTCTTGGCTTATTGCTAATGAAGGTTCCCTTTAATAACTTGTTTCTAGATCTTCCGGAGCCATAATGCTGTTCAAAAAAACTCAGAACATCAAATCTTCGGCACCAACAGCCTCCGAGAATGCACGGCAAGAGATCGCGTCTCATTTGCGTCTTGCCGACAAATTCATCAAAGAGGGGAAATACGTTGATGCCAGAGAGGAATTAGACGCTGTCAGGGCAATTGATCCGAACAACGTTTATGCGCTAGCTTTGGAAGAACGCAGAACAGCCCTTGAATCAGCAGCACTGAAGACTGCAGCGGCTGCAGAAGCACCTCCCACTCCAGAAGAACTGGAAACCAAACCAGAAGTCATCGTAGAGACTCCCGCCCAAGCTCCCCAGGTGAAGCCGCCTGAACTTGCGAAGGAAGTCCTTGGCGAATCGGCCATACGTGCCGAGATCGAGCAGAGACTTGAGAGCGAGTACAATAAACGTTTCACAGATGAAATCAGGAAAGCCGAGCAGCGAATCGCCGAAGCCCTAAAGAAGGAACGCGAGTGGCAGGAAGCAGAACGAGCATCTCTGATTGCAAACCTCGAGAAGGAAAAAGAGAAATTCAGGAGAGAGCTCGAGAAGCAGTCTAAAGAAAAATTCGAGATGGAAATCGGCAAAATGGAGGCCACTTACAGGCAGCAACTTGCTTCAGAAAGGAAGAAGGCCGAAGAAGAGACGCGTTCCGAAATGAGCGCCCTCTACGAAAAATCCATGCTCGAATTGAAGGAATCCGCAGTAAGGGAAAAGAAGAGCCTTCTCGACAAGGAGCGCACGGCCATAGAGGATAGCCGTAGGCAAATGGAAGCGGAACTCGATAAGAGAGTCTCGACGGAAGTTGAAAAGATGAAAGCCAGCGGCGTTGTGGAAAAGGAAAAGGAGAGCGACCAACACACGGAGGTGATCCGTCAAAGGCTTCAGAGGGAATACGAGGAAAAGCTCGCGGCAAACCAGCGGAGAATTGAAGAAGAACGAGAATATCGTCAAAGGGAAATTGAAAGGACTTACGAAGACCGTTACCGGAAGCTGGAACAACAGACCCAGTCGGAGTTGGACAAACGGCTAGACGAACTGAGGCACAACGAGCGGAGGGAGTTCGAGCAGAAACAATCTGAGCTTCGGAGACAACTCGAATTGGAATACAGGGACAAGCTCTCGTCGGAACTCGCCGCCGAACGCGAAAAGGTAGAAAGTAGAATAGAAAGAGAGCTCAAAGAGCATCAGTCACGAATCGAAGGCGATCGGAAGAAGGTTGTCGAGGAGGAGCAAAAGAAACTCGACGAGAGAAGATACCACCTTCGTGGAGAGATGGACAAAGAGCTTGAGAAGCGGATCCTTGACGCAAAGTCCATAGCTGAAGCTGACTATGAAGAGCGGCTGAAACTCCTTGGCGTTAAGCTTCCCGACACACGTGAGGAGAAGCTCCGATTATACATGACGAGGTTGCGCGAAGCGTGGGCAACACCGCCCGTAACTCCGGAGCTGGCAAGGGAATTAATGCAGTTACGAGATGTGCTTGGTCTTACTTTTGAGGACCATCTTGAAAGCGAAAGCGATATCAGGCTCCAGGTTTATGTGACGGAAGTCGAGAAGGAAATTAGAAAAGGGAAGATCAAACCGAACGACCAGAGCGCCCTGGAGGATTTGAAGCATCGGTTCCAGATAACACAGGAGGAGTCGACAAAACTCGAGCCGCATATTCTCGCTGCTTTCCAGCGCGCGGTAATGAAAGCTGTAATATTGGTGGTGGACGACGAGCCGTCGTTTCTCGAGACTGTCCGCGCCGTCCTGGAAGGATATGGCTACAGCGTTTTGACCAAACTCAGCCCGTCAGATGGTCTGAAACTTCTCGAGACCACTCACGTCGATCTCATCATTTCCGATGTCATGTTTTCCGGAACTGAAGGTGACGGATTCTCCTTCTTTGAGAAAGTGCAGAAGGTGCCGCACCTGAAGAAGGTCCCGTTTATCCTGATGAGTGGAATGCATGAGAGTTTCTTTGTCCGCACGGGCATTCAGCTTGGTGTGGATGACTACCTCACAAAACCGGTCGACCCGGATATGCTTGCAGCCGTTGTCGAAGGCAAGCTGAAGAAATATCGCTCTCTCAGAGAGAGTGATTAACCCGCCCTTAGGATATCTCTTATTGAAGTCTGCAAAACGTAAGCCCGGGAATGGTTTGTGCGCGGCGCGCTCATGCAGCTCATGTAGTTTCCCGTCATAAAATCTGTTGTAACTAACGCGTTAACGATGCGTCGTCTTTCATATGAAAGGAGATGGAGTCATGAAGAAGTTCTACAGGTCGATGCGCGAAAAGAAGATTGCAGGTCTCTGTGGCGGTGTCGCAGAAATGCTCGATGTAGATCCCACGCTGGTGCGGCTCGGTCTCATTTTCCTTTGCTTCATAACGGGAGTGTTCCCAGTCGTCGTGACGTATCTTATCGCATGGTGGGTCGTTCCGCCGAACTACGGACAGGCCTGATTTTCCGGAAATCAGGTTAGGGATATTCCCCTAATCCCTCAGGAGATATTGCAGTTTAATGAAGAACTCTCGCGATGTCTGTTCGATCCCAAACGGTTCACCGTAGTCCGTCAGGCTGTGTGTTGAGCCGGCGTAAAAGATTGTGAACGGATTAAGCTTATAACTGAAAAGCGGATCGATCTCAATTGCCTGGTTGAATTGGTCGTACTGTCCGATCAATCTTATGAAGATTCGTTTGTTGATTTGGTAGATCGTCGAAAGTCTTCCGATATATCCATCATAAAAAAGAGTCCCGCCGACGATGTCCAAAAGTTTTGACACTGAGTAGTCGGCGGTTAGAGATAATCTGTCAGTGGGCTTGAGAACTAATTCGGCCGAGATGTTATACCCTGTGCCGAGCCTCGCAGTGTCGGCGCGATAGATGAACCTGCCGGTTTGCACGTTGAGACTGCACGTTACTGCGCTGAAGGGTCGCGCGTACATATTGAAGATCCAGCGATGTACGCCTCTAAAATCAACGGACCGGAAGAGCTCATCATTCAAAAGTAAGTAAGTTGCCTGGAGCTGCGTTTGCCCTTTCAGTTGAGCGACGACAGTGGGGACGATCCAGCGCTCTTTTCGCTTGTTGTCATAATTGAAGTGCAGGAAGGATTCTACATCGAAGACCCACCAGTCGATCAGAGCGGTGTTCGGATAAAACTCCACATTGTGGTCCATGTCCAGAGTTCGGAGGTCGTTCTGAAACACGAATCCGTTCTGGGCCTGGAATGTGGGTGAGAAGTCTCGGTATGTCAGGCGGAAGCTGTAGATTCTCGCATCCCTGCGGAATTCCACGACCGATCCCATGCCTCCGTATTCCTCGCCGTCAAAAGCGCGAGTGAATCTCGTGCTTCCGAAATGCGACGTGTCGGATATGAGATTGGTATCGTTTAGTTCCTTAGTGTTGGAATAGAGCACCTGCCCATCGAACGTATAATTGCCGCTGAAAAAATAATTCCAGTCCACGCCTTCGACATAGTTATGTGCGTTGTAAAAATTCCTTGCCGTTCCCAGAAAGCCAACGAATGATTGATTCCCAAAATTGTATTTTCCTCTGAGGATGTTTGAGACTGATTGATGTGAACTCGCTAACGTGCTGCTGGCTTCTTCGCCCGCTACGATGAAAGGTGTGTTCCTATCCTCGGCGCCAATGTATCCGAGAGAAAATCCGCCGCTGTTCTCCATGAGCTTCATTCCTCCCAACGGATTGTTTATCATGCGTGAATAGTACGCTTGCGTCTTGGTCGTCAGCAAATCGTTACCTTCCATGAAGAACGGCCGCTTTTCCGGATAAAAGAGCGCGAATGAAGAGTTGACGCTTATCTGTGCCGCATCGGATTCCACCTGGCTGAAATCGGGATTTCCTACTCCTTCGATTGTGAGACTCGGATTAGGATTGTATTGAATCCCAAGTCCGAGTCTTCCCGTGACTCGACCGTTGCTAAAGGATGAGTTTGGATCGGAGGGATCACTTTTTCCATCGCTCTTTAGGGCCATTGCATATGGAAGTAGTCCGAATGTCCCCGCCGGATCTATGCTCGTCAGTCCTTCGAGAGTTCCGCCCTGGCACAATAGGCATGGGTCATTCAAATCAAGTCTGACCCAGGAATACTGATAGCGGCTTTGCCGCGGCAGATTTCGCAGGAAATCCAGATTCCAATTCTCGATCGGCAGTGCGGGGAACCGGATGCTTTTGAAAGGGATCGCCATCTCGACAATATACCCGCTGTCGATAATCGAACTTGCCGTATGCCAGACTGCATCCCAGCTCATATCCTCGTTGTTCGCATCTCGAATGCCGTCGCCTTGTATGCCGTATGGATTTGCGAAGAATTCGTATGCTCGCTGGTGATCTGAGTAAGTATCGAGTATGACTCCGACGTAGTCGTCATCGAACATATTGTCGCGGTCTGCAATGTGCGCTCTGATCCGGCTCGGGTCTGTATCATGACACATGAACCCCAGATACAAGGTCTCATCATTGTAAAGGACACGCACGTCAGTTCTTTGTGTGGCAGGGAGGTTGTCGCCGGGTTGCACTTCGAATCCGAGATGAACGGGTGAGGCGTGTGCCCACCTTGGATCCGAGAGTTTCCCTGTGAGGGAGATATCGCCCTGAATTTTCGCGGCTTTGATGACGTACTTGGTTGCGTTTGTGGAATCGGAAACGGCGGCTGCAACTTGGGGCAAGAGGGTCAGGGTTGTGACAACAACTTGTAGTGCGTTATTCAATGTGCTCCTCCATCTCTTCGACTGAAATACGGGGATGTGGAAGAATCGTTACAGGTTACAACCCCGGAATTTCACGCTTCCCATTTTTCGCGCAGGTCAGCATTTGCTCTCTTAGGCAAAGGTAAATCCAGAGGTGTCCGCCTGTGACGCGAATGGACTTGTCAACTTTTTCTTTTTGTGATCGTTTCCATAGCTCGCCTCGCCATCTCTACGAGACGGCCGTCCGGCTCATTTTTTACACATTGCTCCAGAAGAGGGAGCACTGTTTTGTCTCCGATTTTCCCTAGCGCGTTTATCGCGCTTGCGCGGACCCAGATATACGGATCCTTCAAATATTTTGTCAGGACCGATATCGTTTGATCCTTGTCCTGATCCAGCTTTGCCAACACGGCAATGCCCGCAGTCCTGAGATTTCCCGGCTGACCGTACTTTGAATAATTCATTGCGATCCGATAAGCCATTGCAGGTCTTGCTTTCGCCATCGCGTTCAATGCTGCTGTCCGCAGGACCTCGTTGTATGAATTCCTGTCCAGCGCCGTGTACAGCACATGAACAGATTTCGTCGAATCCACATCGATGAGCGACGTGACCGCGGCGGCCCTCACAAAGTAATTTGCCCTTGAATAGAAGATATGAGTGAGGAGTCTTTCGATACTTTTGTCCTTTTTGAATCTACCAAGCGACCGGATTGCCGCAGTCGCGACCCGACTGTCCCGGTCGTCAGTGGCTGACGCCAGCGAGTTCTTCGAATCTTCATTTGAATAATTTCCAAGAAGCTTCGCGCACTCCTCTCGGACTCCCCAGAAAGAGTCGTGGGTTAATCCGGAGATGATATAAGATTCCGCATCCTGATCGCTGGAGCCAGAGAGTTGATGGGCTGCCCAGATCCTTCCTGCAACATCAGGATCGTTTTGAAGCTGGTAAGCCAGCTCGTCAATTGTTTTTTTGAAATCAACCTCGTCAAGCAGCCAATGACCTTCGTCGAAATTGACCATCAACGGTTTGTCGGGCACCGGAATTGAAAAGGTACCGGAAGTTGAGTCGATGGTTATTCGTTTTGTTTCCTTGGTTGTCGGCGTAACTATGTAAATGTTTACAGGCGTATGGTACACTGGCGTGAGACTGTCGACCTTTTGAGTCTGCTCGACGTGAAGGAGCAAGTTGTGTGCAGTGGGGACGTATTGATAGCTTATTCTGAAATCAGGATGGCCGCCCATGTACAGCCATTCATTGAAGAATTGGTCGACGTTAATGCCTGTCGCTTCGCGGACAGAGTTTGAAAAATCGCGAGTGTCCACGTTACTGTGCGTGAACTCGGCGACGTAATGTTGGATGGCTTTGTCGAACTCATCGTCACCCAGAACGAACCTTAGCATGTGAAGCACCGAAGCCCCGCGAGGGTAAACGTATGCGCCGAACATTTCGACCGGATCATAATATCGATCATACACAGTAGGACGGCGTTCAATGTCGTCTGCCTTGATAACGTCCGCATGATTTTGACTCATCTCGAATTGAAACTCAGATTCGCCGTAAGCGTGTTCGCGGTAGAGTGCCTCGAAGTAAGTTGCAAACCCTTCGTTGAGCCATATGTTGTTCCAGTTGCGCGTGGTCAGGAGATCTCCGAACCACTGGTGCGCGGTCTCGTGCGCGATGAGACCAACACTCGACACCTGAGGTTCCGAGTTCGCGTCATGGAGCGTTCGGTCCGTCAGGGTGATGGCGGAAACATTTTCCTCGCCGCCCCATGTGAAATCGGTAACGGTCGTCAGTGCGAGTTTTTCCCATGGGTACTGCTGCCCGGTGATGTCGGAGTAAAATTTCAGGATGTCAGGCATGGCAGAAAGATTCTGCTTGATCTGGTTTCGGAAAGATGGATCGGAATAATAGTAAATCGGAATATTCCCGTAGCTGCTCTGGAACGAGTTGAATATCCCCGCGACAATGGAAATCAGATAGACGACATGTGGTTGAGATTCCACCCAGTCGTAATTCTTAGTCCGTCCGTTCGGAGACGGAACAGTACTCTTCAGGACGCCGTTTGAGATTACGGTCCAGTTGGACGGGACTGTCGCGATTATCTCGCTGGACGTGAAATCATCGGGATAATCGTGGCAAGGGAACCAGTACCGGGCGTCTTCAGGTTCATTATTGCTCCAAATTTCAGGATTTCTTTTAGGGTAAGCCTTGTCAGGCGAAATGAAAAACAGTCCGCGTGATGGTTGAGCGGAATACGATATCGTGAATGTCACTTTGTCCTGCAGGCCGTAGTGTTTGTCGAGTGCGAAGGTCAGAATTCTGCCATCGTACCGGTATCCCGCAGCTTTGCCGCCAATTGAGACTCCGCCGATCTGCATACCTACCGCGTCCAGATGAAGCGAGTCCAACGAGGCCCGTAACGGAATGATCGTTTCTATTGCCTGACCTCTGACGGTCTTGCCGGCAATATCGAATTTTAAGTTCAGTACGATGTTGGACATATGGAACTCTCTGTCGGGCGCATGACGCAAAGGGGGAGGAGTCTGAGCATCCGCATCCATCAGTCCGAAGAACAACAATAGTGGGAAGACAAGAGCCTTCATCTAATGACATCTCCTTTTACTATTTCATTACTAGAGGAGGTTCTAGACTTTACCGACGATCAGGGCGATCAAACCGAAGATCATCATGAGTTTGTAGCCGAAGCTTGCCTCGGAGAATCCCCGGCGCGAAATAAGAAGATAAGTAACGTAGACGCCTATCGGAAGGATCGTCAAACCGCAGACAGTGAGGAACTGTATCGGGAGGATGTGAAGCAAGTAAGCACCACTCACCATAACGAGAAGTACGAATGCCAGCGCGATCGAGATGCCGGCAGAAGTTCGTGTTCCGAACTTCGTGGCAATGGTTCGGATGCCGATTGTCCCGTCCCCCTTAACATCTTCAGCATCTTTGATGATTTCGCGGATCAGATTTGTGATGAAGGCGAAAATGGCTGCCGGGTAAACATCGGAGAAATTATTTACCGCGGCACCTCCAAAGACAAAGGCCAGCCCGGTGACGATTGCGACGACGAAATTTCCGACGAATACCATTCTCTTGAATTTGAAACTGTAAAGAAACACTAGCAGAACTGCTGCAACAGCTATTGCGAGAACTTTGAGGTTGATGAAAAAGCAGATTACGAGCCCGCCAAGTGTAACCACAATGTAGAATGCCTTTGCCTCGACTATGGTCAGGCTTCCGGAAGCAAGTGGCCGCTCAGGCCTGTTGATTGTGTCAATGTCGATATCGTACAGGTCGTTCACCGCGTTCCCTCCCGCCGTTATTAATGAAGCGGCAATCGCGGCCGCAAACACCGGCAGGCTTGAAATGATGTTTACTCCAGTCAATATGCCTGCGCATTCCACGCTTAAGAACGCGATGATTACGTTTCCGATTCTCGATAGTCTCAGGTATGCATTCATTTAATTTTCAATTTGGTATCAAAACTGGTTCACGATTCCGAAATGAATCTTTCCCTCGACAAACGAGTCGCCTCTTCCCAGTGCGTAACTTGCCTTCAGGATTCCTATTCCGGTTTCGACTTGCGCGCCGACCCCATATCCATAGACCGAGAGAATAATCTGGGGGACGTTGGCGACCGGGTCGCTTTGTCGGTAAATATATCCCGCGTCCAGAAAGGTGAAGAAATAGGATTCGCGCCCGCTCGCGAACCTGTATTCGATGCTTGTCCAGGCGGCTCTGGTGGCGATAAATTGATTCTCGATGTACCCTCGTATAGTATTGGTGCCTCCGAGACGGTACATATCCGTCTGATCCAGCTCGGTTCCGGTAACTTGTGCGCCATGAAATCCCAGAGCAACGATTTGTCTCGGAAACAGTTCGTGGAAGAAGGATAGATCCACACTTAGATGTTGAGTATAATTCGAGAGTCTCGTGTTCTGCTTTATCAATTGAGCGGGTCCATAAATCTTTTTCAGTCCAAGTTGAAACTGTGTCTGGTATAATACGCCATACCTCGGACTGTAGATATCATCCCGCGTATCGTATGTTATCCCCGCACCTAAATTCAGAATGCTGCTTTCGTAAACAAAGTAGTTGTTGTTCGCGTTGAGAAGGGGAGTGGTCGATAAGTTGCCGACCGAAAGGTTCGCGTTGAAATTGTCGCTGAACGTGAACGTGCCTGTGGCTGCGAGATTTCTTGTGACTGAAGTCGTGTCCTGCTGACGTTGTGAAAAATCGAATTCCGCGTTCACCGGGGAATCAAATATGTATGGTTCGGCATACCCGACCTCAAGCTCTTGTGTGAGGTTCGTTTCCTGGTGCCACATCGCGCGGAATTTCCGACCGGTCCCGAACAGATTTGATATTGAAATGTCAATCATGCCTGTAAAGTACCCTGATTGTCCGACCTGCGACGGCACGTATCCGATTACTCCATCAAATGTACTGGTGTTTCCTTCGGCAACTTTCACAAGTAACCCCGTAGTATCGCCGCTGGCAAAAATTTCCGGCTCGTCGACCGATTGAAAGAAACCGAGTTTGAGCAGACGCTGTCTGGCGGATTGTATTTCATCTTCACTGTAATAAGTATTCGCAGGGATTTTCAACGCTCTAATGATAACATAATCCTTAGTCTTCGTGTTTCCTTCCACGCGCACGGCTTCAATCTTCACTCTTTTTCCCTCTTCAATACGCAACGCAACGCCGAGAGAATCCGTATTATTGCCGCCGTAAATAAATATACTGTCTATTCTGATCCTTGCAAGGGGGAAACCGCTATCGTTGTACTTCTTCAGGATAAAATTGATATCGTCTTCGAGCTCGCCCTGGTTGAAGGTCCGGCCCGGTATGGTGTTGAAATCGCTCAACAAGTCGGATCTGCTGTAAAACTCGTTCCCTTCAGTCAGGATTTCTCCGACGAGTAGCCGCGGACCTTCGTGCAGAAACAGAATGAGGGTTGCTTCCGATGAGTCGGGGTCTATCTGGATCCGTGAGGAATCTAACCTGATGAGGAAGTAGCCTTGCGAGAAGTATTCTTCCTCGAGGTTCGAGATGCCGGTGCTGATCCGTGAGGTATCGGCGATTTGATAACCCAGAGGCTTGAAATTATCAGTTAGGTTGTTTTCGCTGAACGCCTCCGCACCGACGATCCTGATTCGCGATATTTTCGGCTGGGCATCCGTTATCGCGTACTCTCCGATGAAAATCAGGATGAAGAGAAAGAAATATGGAGACTTCATTGCTTATGAAAAATAAGAATTGTGGGGGAGAAGAGACAGGCAATTCTTCGGTTCAGGGGGTTAGTGAGTGGAGTGAAAATCCTGAAGGGGTTTGACGTCCATCTCGCCGGCCTGGAGTTCTCTTATTGCCTTCACCGCTGCCGATGCTGCGGAGAGAGTCGTGGCAAACGACACTCTGTGTTCTATCGCGGCCCATCCGATCGCGTATTCGTCATACCTCGCTTCTTCACCGTACGGCGTGTTCACGATGAATTGAATCTTGCCGTTCTTTATGTAATCGACTATGTTCGGCCTGCCTTCGCTAACCTTGAATATTTTTTCGTTCTCTATTCCGTTTTCCGTCAGGAATCTGGACGTTCCCTCTGTTGCGATGATACTGAATCCGAGGTCGATGAAGTCTTTGACGAGATCGCGTGTCGTCTTGTTCTTATCGTTGTTGTTCACGCTGAAAAGAACTCCTCCGGATTTCGGCAGGGGGTTGCCGGCGGCGGCCTGCGATTTCGCGTAAGCGGAACCGAAGTTGGAGTCGATACCCATCACTTCCCCTGTCGAACGCATCTCCGGTCCGAGGAATACCTTCACGCGGGAAAACCTGTTGAACGGGAACACTGCTTCTTTAATCGCGATGTGGTGAAAGTTGTTGTTCACGCCAGTGAGGTTGAGCTCTTTGATCTTCTTTCCGAGCATGATCTTTGCGGCGATCTTTGCCAGCGGCAGCCCCATGCTTTTACTGACGAACGGAACGGTCCTGCTGGCGCGAGGGTTGACCTCGAGAATATAAACGACATCTTCCTTCATCGCGAATTGGATATTCATCAGCCCGACTACCTTCAAACCTTTTGCGAGCATGACGGTGTATTCTTTGATCTCTTTCAGACACTTTTCGGTAATCATATACGGAGGAATAACGGCTGCGCTGTCACCCGAATGAATCCCTGCTTCCTCGATGTGTTCCATGATCGCGCCGATCACCACGTCGTCTCCGTCGGCAACCGCGTCGACATCGAATTCGAAAGCGTCTTCCAAAAACCTATCGATAAGGACCGGCTTGTCGGGAGAAACGTCCGCTGCGGTCTGCATGTAATGGCTGAGCGATTCTTCATTGTAGCAAATCTCCATCGCGCGTCCGCCGAGTACGTAAGACGGCCGCACGAGCACGGGATATCTGATAAGCGAAGCCACATCGACCGCTTCATTGACGGAATAAGCCGTGCCGAATTCCGGATGGGGAATTTTCAATCTCCTTAACAGCTCGCCAAAGCGCTTTCTATCTTCGGCTATATCAATTCCCTCTGAGTTCGTCCCGAGCAGCCTGACGCCCGCCTCTTCAAGTGGTTTCGCGAGTTTCAGAGGAGTCTGCCCACCAAAGCTCACGATTACGCCGTGAGGCTGCTCAGCTTCAATCACGTTCATAACGTCTTCAAAAGTCAGCGGTTCAAAATAAAGTTTGTCTGCCGTGTCGTAGTCTGTGGAGACCGTTTCGGGGTTGCAGTTGATCATAATTGCTTCGAAGCCCTCTTCACGCGCAGCCATGACTCCGTGTACACAACAGTAGTCGAATTCGATACCCTGGCCGATCCTGTTGGGTCCGCTTCCGAGAATTATCACTTTCTTCTTTTCGCTGCGGACCGCCTCATCTTCTTCCTGGTAAGTCGAAAAATGATAAGGTGTCTCAGCTTCGAATTCCGCGGAACACGTATCGACAGTTTTGTAAACCGGCACAACTCCGAGCCTCTTCCTGAGTTCGCGGATCGCCGATTCGGTATTACCAAATATGTCGGCGAGCTGCCTGTCGGAGTAACCGAGCTGCTTCGCTTTTAGCAGCGTGTCGCGGTCAAGCTGTTTCTTCTTCATCATCTATTTATTTCGCGAAAATCCATTTTCTTTTTTCTCATAAGCCTTACGGCCCGACGAAGTATCCATCGCGGAGTTCGTGTTCGAAATCTGTGATCTCCTTCAGATTCTTAAGGAACCAGAGATCGATTTTGGTAAGCCCATGAATTTCTTCGACCGAAAGTCCGGCCTGCATGGCGTACCTGAGATAATAAATGTTATCGGGTTTGGGTCTCTTGAGCCGATTTGTGATCGTTCGCTTGGCCTCGTTCAGGGCTGCGGGTTTCATCCGTGAAAAATCGTAAATATCTTTGCCGTCACTCCCAAGTCCGAAACGACCCTGCTCCAATGACCTCAGCGCTTTCTGCAGGGATTCTTTAAATGTACTTCCGATCGACATAGCTTCGCCCACGGACTTCATCTGGACACCGAGCGTATCGTCGGCTCCCTTGAACTTCTCAAAATCCCACCGCGGAATCTTCACGACCACGTAATCTATTGCCGGCTCGAAAGAAGCGGGCGTCTTCTTTGTGATGTCGTTAGGAATCTCGTCGAGCGTGAAACCGACCGCGAGCATGGCCGCGATCTTCGCGATAGGGAAACCCGTTGCCTTCGATGCAAGGGCGCTGGACCTCGACACCCGCGGGTTCATCTCAATTACAACCATTCTCCCGTTGTGCGGATCGACCGCAAATTGTATGTTCGATCCTCCGGTCTCAACTCCCACCGCACGGATTATCTTCTTTGCCCAATCTCTCATCTTCTGGTATTCACGATCGGTCAGTGTCTGTGCAGGCGCGACGGTTATCGAATCGCCGGTGTGGACTCCCATCGGATCAAAATTCTCGATTGAACAAACAATGACCACATTGTCCTTCTTGTCTCTCATTACTTCGAGCTCGAATTCCTTCCAACCGAGAACAGATTCTTCCACCAGGATTTCGCTTATCGGGCTGACTGATAGGCCATGTTCTGTAATTTCGCGGTATTCCTCGACATTGTATGCTACACCGCCGCCCATGCCGCCCAGTGTGAACGACGGCCTGATTATCGCCGGGAACCCCACGTGGTCAACGATTGCCATCGCTTCTTCCGTTGTCCTGACAAATCCGCCCCGGGGCACATCGAGTCCGGCAGAAGTAACGGTGTTCTTGAACAACTCTCGGTCTTCAGCCTTATTAATCGCTTCAAGATTAGCGCCGATCATCTCGACATTATACTCCTTCAAGAGGCCTGATTCTGCAAGACTCACGGCGATGTTCAACGCCGTCTGACCTCCCATCGTGGGAAGGACTGCGTCGGGTTTTTCTCTGACAATAATTTTGGAAACGAATTCAGGCGTGAGCGGCTCGATGTACGTGACATCGGCAAGTTCCGGATCTGTCATGATGGTCGCGGGATTACTGTTGACGAGGATTACTTTGTAGCCGAGTTTGCGGAGGACTTTACATGCCTGAGTTCCGGAATAATCGAATTCACAAGCCTGCCCGATTACGATCGGACCGCTCCCGATTATCAGGATGGATCTTATATCTGTGCGCTTAGGCAATAAGGACTGCTCATTACTTGTCGGGGTAAAAGTTAACATTCACCGGAGGTCTAATCAAGCATTTATGAAAAGTTTAAAGGGCTAACATGAATTGCATCGACCGTGCGTCTGATTGTCCGATGCGCCTGTATGTACTAACTTTTGAATGTTGAGATGTTTCCGTTTTCAAATGTCAAATATTCTTGCTGAACCAAGAACGTGCAGGTTAGGGGAATGAAAATGGATTTGACGAATGCGAGTGAAATACTTTCTTACCTGAGGAGGTTCTCAAGTCCGGAAAATGTGGCGGGCATGGCGCGATTTGGAATCAGTAAAACGAACACTCTCGGAGTATCGATCCCTGTCATACGCGATGTCGCCCGGAAGATCGGCACCAATCATTCTCTGGCACTCGAACTCTGGGAGACGGGGATTCATGAAGCGAGGTTGCTGGCCGGATTCGTCGACGATCCCGAACGGGTTACAAACGCGCAGATGGAAAAGTGGGTGAAGTCATTCGACTCCTGGGACGTTTGCGATCAAGTGTGCAGCAGTCTTTTCGACGAGACAAGACTCGCAACGAAGAAGGTGATCGAGTGGAGCAAGAAAGATGCAGAATTTGTTAAACGGGCGGGTTTCGTCCTCATGGCAGCACTTGCTGTGCATAACAAAGAAGCTGACGATAAACTCTTTCTTTCATTTCTTCCGATCATCAAACGCGGTTCGTCGGACGACAGGAATTTTGTGAGGAAGGCAGTCAACTGGGCGCTTCGACAGATAGGGAAGAGGAACTTGAAGCTAAACCGGGCCGCTGTGAAGACTGCAAAAGAAATTCAACGGTTGGATTCGAAGTCCGCAAAGTGGATCGCGTCGGACGCGCTGCGGGAACTGACGGGGGAAGCAGTTCTGACGAGACTGAAGAAATGATTCAGAGAAATCAGTCGGATAACTCGGAGAAGGTCGTTAGTTCTTGAGGGGTTAGTGATTATATTCTTCTGAAATCGTCGCCTTGAGAGGTCCGACGAGAACGAAAGTCAGGAGGCAGCAATGGCGGAACTTAGACAAAACGTAATCACCCGGGAGTGGGTAATCATCACACCAGAGAGGTCAAAGCGTCCGGATCAATTCGCCGGCGAGAAGGATCGGCGGCCTCGAATGCCGGATTACGTGTCGGATTGTCCGTTCTGTGCAGGGAATGAGAAGTATACTCTCGACGAGTCTTACAGGGTCTCGACGGGCAACGGGTGGAGTGTCAGGGTGATCGCGAACAAATTTCCGGCCCTGTCGGGATCTGGTGACAGGGTAAGAAAAGTAGACGGCATCTATCGTTCTATGACAGCGGTCGGGTTTCACGAGGTCGTTGTGGAACATCCGGCGCACAACATGACCATGGCGCTCATGACGGACGACCAGGTTACGGACATCCTGAAAGTCTACCGGCAAAGATACCGCACCGTAAGAAGAGACGACCGCGTCGAGGCAATTATTATTTTTAAAAACCATGGCGAAGGTGCCGGGACGTCGCTCGTTCACCCGCATTCACAGCTTGTCGCGACACCTGTCGTGCCTCAGCAGGTCAGGATAAGGATGGATGAAGCGATCAGGTATTTTGACGACACAGGGGAATGCGCGTGTTGCAGGACCGTCCAGGACGAATTGAAAGCAAAAGAGAGAATAATCTTTCAGACGAGAAATTTTGTCGCGTTCATTCCGTATGCTGCGCTGTCTCCCTTTCATACATGGATATTTCCTCTGAGACATGCATCGTCATTCGACGAGATAACCGATGTGGAGGTGAAAGACCTCGCGCGATGCTTGAGAACAGTCCTGGCGAAACTTTATCACGGACTGCGAAATCCTGACTACAATTACTCGATCAGGTCAATTCCGACCAGGGAGCTTCATGTGGAGTATTTTCACTGGTATCTGACCATAATACCGCGAGTGACAAAGACCGCAGGGTTTGAGTTGGGAAGCGGAATGTATGTTAACACCGCCTTACCGGAGGAGAGTGCTGGGTTCCTGAGAGATGTAGCGCTGCCTGGATAAGAGGCGAAGAACGACCGATCGTCTCGACTTAGCCGAGCACCATTGCAGCGGGGTCTTCGATGAATTCCTTTACCTTGGTTAGAAACTGCACGGACTCACGGCCGTCGACAATTCTATGATCATAAGTGAGCGCGACGTACATCATAGGCTTCACGACGACCTGTCCTTCCTCAACGACGGCCCTGTCAGCAACTTTGTGCAAACCGAGGATCCCAACCTGCGGCGGATTCAATATCGGAGTGCTCATCAACGAACCGAAGACTCCCCCGTTCGTTATCGTGAACGTTCCGCCACGAAGATCGTCAAGTGTGAGTGTGCCGTTCTTCGATTTATCTGCGAAGTTTCTGATCGACAATTCAATTTCCGCGAACGATAGCGATTCCGCGTCACGAATTACAGGCACCACCAGTCCTTCCTCAGCGCCGATTGCGACTCCGATGTCGTAGTAGTATTTGTAGATAATGTCGTCGCCGTCGATCTCGGCATTCAAGCGGGGGAATTCCTTCAATGCTCCGACTGCCGCCTCCACGAAAAACGAAGTGATGCCGAGGTTAATCCCGTATTTTTCGTTGAACCGCTCTTTGTACTTCTTTCTCAATTCCATTACGCGGCTCATATCGATCTCGTTAAATGTTGTAAGCATCGCAGCTGACTGTTGGGCTTCAACCATCCTGCGCGCGATCGTCTTTCTTCGAAGGGACATCTTCATGCGCTCTTCACGACGCTGGCTGTCTCTTCCGTGAAATATCGGCTGGTTGCCGGCCGATTTACCGTTGCCCGGTTCCGGAGATCGATCCCTTGATCGAATAAAGGATTCTACATCGTGCTTCGTAACCCTCCCGCCTGTCCCGCTTCCCGAGACTTCCGATACGTTCAGTCCGGTCAAATCGGCAACTTTCCTGGCCACGGGTGTCGCCTTGTCGTGCTGCTGCCTTTGAAGTTCCGGTTCTCTTCCTTCTTCGATCGGACGCGATGCTGTATCTGTCTCCTTTTCCTGAGGGAGCACTTCGCTTTTGGTTTTCTCGGCAGTTGTGTCTACCACTGCCGTCGGTGAAGACTCCATCTCTCCTATGACGTCTCCGATGTGGACAGTTTGTTCTTCGCCGACCAAAATCCTGCTCAAAATTCCGGCCGATTGAGCTGAGACATCGACGTTTACTTTTTCAGTCTCCAGCTCAACGAGGCCGTCGCCGATTTCGACGCTGTCGCCCTCTTTCTTCAACCATCGGGTAATCCTCGCTTCAACCACGGACTCTCCGAGAGTTGGTACGGTTATCGTGCTTTTCATCTCGTCTCCAGATCCTTTGTGTTCATATGCTATCCTCGGATTTCAGTGTCGTATCGTGTACCATGTTGCCTTCGAGTTTAAACGCTCTGCTGACAAGTTCCGCGTGGTGAGCGGCGTGGAGTGCGGTGGATCCCTCGGCGGGACTCGCATTCGCTTCACGTCCCACGCAAGTGACTCGCACCTCGTCACCCGCAAGTTCGATGAGACGAGGCTGCACATATGTCCACGCACCCATGTTCAGTGGCTCTTCCTGAACCCATCTGAGTTCCTTGATACCCTGGTAATTGGTCAAAAGATCTTCCAGTTCCTCCGCAGGGAACGGATAGAGCTGTTCAATTCTTATTATTGCGTTCGATTCGTTCGATTGCCTGTATGTGCTGTCGATCAGATCGACGAATATTTTTCCGCTGCAAAGTATGAGGCGTTCCGCGGTCTTGGTAAGCGAATCGGATTTCGGGTCGTCAATAACTGGCTGCCATTTCCCCTCGAACAGTTCACGAGGGACGGACGCAGTGCGCGGATGCCTCAGAAGTCCCTTGGGTGTCATTACGATCAAAGGAAGCGGATCGGTTTTCAGCAGAAGAGCTTGCCTCCTGAGAAGATGAAAATATTGTGCGGCAGTTGTGCAGTTAGCGATCCTTATGTTTGTTTCAGCTGCCAATTCGAGAAAACGTTCCAGCCTACCGCTCGAATGATCGGGACCCTGACCTTCGTAAGCGTGGGGGAGGAGCAAAACAAGAGAAGGAGTCTGACCCCATTTCGCCCGCGCCGATGTTATAAATTCGTCGACCATGATCTGTGCGTTGTTAATGAAATCTCCATACTGTGCCTCCCATATGACGAGGCGTTCTGGCTCTTGAACATTGTATCCGTACTCGAATCCGATTGCAGCGTTCTCAGTCAACGGGCTGTTGTGGATCTCGAATGCGGCTTGAGATTCGGTGATGGATTGAAGTGGCGTGTACTGACTGCCGTTCCCGACATCGTGATAGGTAATATGCCTGTGACTGAATGTACCCCGGTCCGAATCTTGGCCGGTCAGCCTTACAGGGATTCCCTGGTCCAGGACCGAAGCAAGGGCGAGCGTTTCGGCTGTGGCCCAATCGATGGTAGCCGAGTCGGGATTGTCGAAGGCATGTCTGCGCTTCTCGGCGACTCGTTCCAATTTCGGATGAACGGAAAAGCCTTGAGGAAACGACAAAAGCTTTGCGTTCAAGCTCCTCAGCTTATCAACATCGACGCTCGTCTTGACTTTCTTAGCCGCACCGAACGGTGGAACCGAGGCGCGCTGCTCAATTAGCGCGTTTTCAGGGACTAGCGACGCCAATGCCGATTGTAATTTCCCGAAGTTTGTAGCGACGAGTTCATCCGCCTTAGCTTGCGATATCAATCCCCGCCTGGCCAGGGTCTCCGCCCATTTCTGCCGAACCGTCGGAAGTTTATTGATCCGATCATACATCAATGGTTGAGTGAACGTCGGCTCATCGCTCTCATTGTGACCGTGACGCCTGTATCCGACAAGGTCGATCAAAAAATCTTTGTGAAACTTTGCACGGTATGCGGACGCAATCCTTATCGTCTCGATGCATGCTTCCGGATCATCGGCGTTGACATGAATGACCGGGACCTCGAATCCCTTTGCCAGATCGCTTGCGTATCGGGTGCTTCTCGTTTCATGCGGCACCGCCGTGTATCCGAGTTGGTTGTTCGTGATGATATGAATAGTGCCGCCGGTCGAATACCCGTCAAGCCTGGACATGTTCAGAGTCTCTGCCACAATTCCCTGGCCTGGGAAGGAAGCGTCGCCGTGGATAAGAACCGGCAGCGTTACGTCCGCATCGAACCCGGGTTTGCCACCGCCCTCTACAGACGTTCCCGCGGCGCGTGCCATTCCTTCAATCACGGGGCCGATGGCTTCGAGATGACTTGGATTTGGCGCGAGGAAAATGCTCAGTCCCTCCGTCGAATCGGTGCTCGGTATCTTATATGCGCCTCTATGATATTTCACGTCTCCCGTCCAGTCGAGGTCCGCACGAGAATTCCTGTTCCTGGCCGGATCCTTGAATTCCGCAAATATCGCCTGGTAAGGAAGCTGCAGGATATGAGCAAGGACGTTCAAACGTCCACGATGCGCCATTCCTATTACGATCGACCGCATCGACAGCCTCGAAGTGAGTGCGACCAGCTCGCTCAGCATGGGGACAAGCATGTCGACGCCCTCGATCGAGAATCTGAATTTTCCCGGGAACGACCGCTGAAGAAATTGTTCGAGGACTTCGATCGCGGTAAGTTTTTCAAGAATCCCTTCGTCGTCGAAAGGCATCTTCGGGGGAATGAACTGTTTCCCCTCGATGACGTCGCGCAGCCATTCTCTTTCATCATGAGAATGAACATGCTCGAAGTCGAAACCGATGCTTGACATGTAAATCGACGCGAGCTCTCCGATCGCCTCCAGCGCAGAGCCGGTTACTTCTGTCAGCGGTCCACCGACCACACTTGCCGGGAGCTCTGCGAGTACAGCGTCCGTCAGTCCGTAATGCTCCTTAGTCAATGTCGCGTCGCCCGAAGGGAGTGAGCCGAGCGGATCGATATGTGCGGCGAGATGACCCGACTGCCTCAGGTTTCTGGCAAGAGTCACGGCTGCGACAATCGTTCCCCAGTTGCCGATGACAGGAGTCTCAACTCCCTCCGGTTTCCAGTTTCGGAAAAAATCTCTTGTGACGGCGTCGACTGAGGAAGGGTCCCTCAGGAATCTATCGTATAACTCGAGTACGTAGCCGGCGTTTGGTCCGAAGAAATCGTTTATAGTATTCATTTAAGATTTTATTTGGATGTTCATTTATTGGCCGATCGAGCACACCTTACCTCTTTGACGGAGATGTTTTACAAATGGGCGCAAATACTAAACGCAAAACATCGGTCAGGTGTTCTCTGATTTCGGTTCCATTCGCTTTCGTCCGCAAACAAAATAGCAAGAAACCTCAACTTTTTCACGGAGGGATGGGGCGTGTTGTGATTTTAACATTGCATAAAAACACGCCCCTGTTTAAATTTCGTACATTAATCTTCAATAGGAGATGACCATGGCTTACCAACCCAAACCACCAGAGGGATGGTTAAAGACAAATCTGAATTACTACAAGCATAGCGGGAGCTGGGCGTGGATTCTTCATCGCGTTACCGGACTCGGATTGACGGCGTACATATTTTTGCACATCTACGCGTTGACGACGCTTACCCAGGGTGAGAAGGCTTTCGACGACGAGATGAAACTATTCATGTCTCCCGTCTTCAGAATACTCGAGTGGCTTCTCTTCATCCTCGTATTGTATCATTCTTTCAACGGGATCAGGATCGTGCTCGTGGACTGGGCAAACGGTGCAAGGTACCACAAGAAGATTTTGTCAGCCGTGTACATACTCGGAATTATATTATTCTTCGCGATGGGATATCTGATGTTCCGTGAACCAATCGCAAACATGTTTGCTTCATCGAGGTGATCTATGTATAAACATTCGGGCTCTAGAGGCAGCGGCGCTCCAGGTTGGGTGCTCCAGAGAATTACTGGAGTCCTCCTCGTAGTCGTCCTGCTCGCACATTATTTTGTCATGCACGCAAATCCCGAGAGCGGTCATTCATATGCTGCTGTGCTTGAGAGAATGCATCACCCCTTCTGGAAAATGTTCGACCTTACTTTTATAACTGTCGGGTTGTGGCATGGACTGAACGGCACGTGGGGGATCTTCCGCGACTATGAGATGAAACCCGCCGTCAGTCTCACGATATACGGGATAATAATAATGTCGGGAGTTGCTTTCTGGGTTCTCGGCGTCAACACGATACTTTCTTTCTAAATCGAAGAGGCAATCTGAATGGTAAAGCATCAGTACGATGTAATCATTGTGGGAGCGGGTGGAGCGGGCCTTCGCGCGGCCATTGAAGTCCCGGAAGGATTTACATGCGCCGTCCTTTCAAAAGTTTTTCCGACCAGATCACATACGGGCGCCGCGCAAGGTGGAATAGGTGCCGCACTCGGAAACGAGGAGGAAGACAGCTGGGAATGGCATATGTTCGACACGGTGAAGGGAAGCGATTACCTCGGCGACCAGGATGCTATAGAAATCATGACTAAGGACGCAATCAGGGCGGTTATCGAGCTGGAGCACATGGGAATGCCGTTCTCAAGAACCGATGAAGGTAAGATCGCGCAACGCCGTTTCGGAGGACACACACGACCCGAGAATCCTTCTGATCCGGATTCCAAAAGAGTCGCCGTTCGTAGATCGTGCTATTCGGCAGATAGGACCGGGCACGTGATGCTCCATACGCTCTATGAGAATTGCATCAAGCAGAAAGTCCACTTCTTCTCGGAATATTTCGTCACCGATCTGGTGATGAGCGGTGGAGTTTGCTCCGGCATCGTTGCCGTCGATATTGCCACAAGTGAAGTACATGTCTTCCATGCCAAAGCCGTCATGCTGGCAACCGGCGGTTACGGCAGAGTCTACAGGATAACATCCAATGCTCACGTCGGGACAGGGGACGGATTTTCTTTCATCTACAACAACGGTCTTCCACTTGAGGACATGGAGTTCGTGCAATTCCATCCGACCGGTCTCTGGAAACTCGGAATTTTAATCTCCGAGGCAGCGCGAGGTGAAGGCGGAATACTTCTGAACAGCAAAGGCGAACGCTTCATGGAACGGTACGCCCCGACTGTGAAAGATCTTGCGCCGCGCGACATGGTATCGCGAGCGATTCTCACCGAGATCAGGGAAGGCCGCGGGTTCAAAGGAAGCGACGGAACTTACTATGTTCACCTCGATGTGTCTCATCTGTCAAAAGAGGTCATCAAAGATAAGCTTCCGGAGATTACGGGATTTGCCAGGACTTATCTAGGCGTGGAGCCCACGAAAGAACCCATCCCGATACAACCAACCTGTCACTACGCGATGGGCGGAATCCCGACGACGGTAGATGCAGAAGTAACGAAAGACAAAAAGAACACAGTGGTGCCCGGACTATACGCCGCTGGGGAAGCGGCCTGCGTGTCTGTCCATGGCGCCAACCGGCTCGGCACTAATTCACTTCTCGACCTCATAGTGTTCGGACGCAGAGGGGGAAAAGCCATCGCCAATTTCATTAAGGACGCCGAGTTAGCTCCTCTCCCGGCCGATGCAGCGGATCGTTCGCTTGAGAAGATCGACAGGATAATGAATTCCAGGGGAAAGGAAAGAGTCGGCGCTCTCCGCGTGGAGCTTCAGGAAAAGATGATGGAAAAGGTCGGGATTTTCCGAAACGAAAAAGATCTTAAAGAGATGACCACCGAAATAAGGACTCTCCGTGAAAGATATCAGGACATCGCGATAGACGATCACGGTAAAATTTTTAACACCGATCTCATGGAAGCGATCGAACTTGGAAACCTGATCGATACCGCCGAGCCGATTATTTACGGCGCCCTAGCAAGAGAAGAGTCCAGGGGCGCTCACTCCAGGGAAGACTTCCCGAAGAGAGACGACAAAAAATGGCTCAAGCATACACTGATTTATAAGGCAGACGGTGTCAGGTCTGGAGCGAAAGGGAAAGCTGAACCTAAGATCGACTTTAAACCGGTTTCTATAACGCGGTTCCAACCGAAAGAGAGAAAGTATTGATCCACCCCGTATTCATCGGGAAAGGAGAATAAATGAAGGTTACTCTGCGAGTACAACGCTATAATCCTGAAAGAGATACCGAACCTTATTACCAGGAATTTATTCTGGAAGCGGGTGACGACAAGGAAAGAATTCTTGACCTTCTTCACCAGGCGAAGTGGAAGTACGACGGCACGCTTACGTTCCGCCGGTCATGCGCTCACGGGGTTTGCGGATCGGACGGAATACGCATAAACGGCAGGAACAGGCTCGCCTGCTCGACGCTTCTCAGGGATGTGAACTACAAAAAGGCAATCGTCATAGAGCCTCTTCCTTCTTTACCGGTCGTGAAGGATTTGGTTGTAGACTTGTCGGATTTCTACAAAAAGTACGAGGCGGTTAAGCCATATCTTGTCGCTAACTCGCCGGCGCCGGAACATGAAAGGCTCCAGAGCAACGACGATGCGGAAAAACTTTTCGAGTCAGCCAAGTGCATCCTCTGTGCCTGCTGCACCACGTCATGCCCATCGTCGTGGTCCGACGAGAATTATATCGGGCCTGCGGCGCTGCTCAAGGCGTACAGATTTGTCTTTGATACTCGCGATGACGCGGCGGATGAGCGCCTGGACGTTATCGATACACCCGACGGCATCTGGCGATGCCACACAATCTTCAACTGCGTGGAGGCGTGCCCGAAGGAAATCAACCTTACATGGCACATATCCCAGTTGAAGAAACGCCTCTCCGAAAGGGAAATTTAGTTTTCCGGTTCATCTGGACCACGGATGGCGGGCGATGCATTGCCCGCCATTTGCGTTTAGATGGCCGCTTGTGGAGTTCTGTGAGGCAGCAAATCCGGTTATTCGGGATTTATCCGCATAATCTTTGACAAATAGACTTTATATTTAAGTATGCGTAAAAGAATTTTGTTAGTATCCGTGGTAGTCTTCTGCGCGTCGGTAAAACTTTTTGCTCAGGAAACTCAGGTCGACTCCGACCTGAAGTTCGGAATAGAGCTGTTCAGGAATCAGATGTACGATCTTGCCGAAGAACAGTTCAACAAATTTCTCCAGCAATACCCGGCATCTCCGTCCGCGGGACAGGCGCGATACTATCTCGCCCTCTCCCAGCTCGACCAGAAGAAGTATGCTGATGCCGCAGGAAACTTCCAGACTTTTGCAATCCAATATCCGAACGACCCGCAGGCGCCTTCTGCCTGGATGAATGCGGGTGACGCCTTCGCAAAGGGAAATGATTTCGCGAACGCCGGTTTGTCATATGAACGACTGAAGGTCTTTTATCCGAAGGATCCTCAAGCACCTGCGGCGCTCCTGGAAGCCGCACGATTCTTCAACATGTCGGGCGATACTGCCCGGGCCGAGATTTCGTTACTCTCCATCGTCCAGGATTATACTTCTACATCGAGTTATTTTGAGGCGACATTCCAGCTCGGCAACCTGTATTTCGATTCGGGCCGACTTCAGAAAGCAGAAAACCAATACAAAGCGCTCCTCGCTTCGGACAACGATTCTGTCCGGGTGATGGGATTGCTCGCCCTCGGCAAACTAAATAAGATGACAGGCTCGATCCAATCGGCTGAGCAGTATTTCGCAGAAGCAGCGAAGATAGGCATTTTCCCACAAAGCACAGATGCTGTCCTCGAAACAATTGAAATCGATCTCGAGGCGGGTAACTATTCGCACGGGTTCGAAGACGCAAACCGCCTTCAGTCCTCGAAGCTTACATCGGAGGAGAGAGAACAGCTCGATTACGAGATCAACTACGCGCAGCTTGCGCTCGGCAATAATTCGATTTATAGGAAGAACGCCGCTAAAATAAAAGTCCTGCCCTGGAAATGTCGGATCAGGATTGCTTCGCTTCTAAAGACTAAGGGCGAGTACTCCGAGGGTCTGGCCGTGATGAAGAATCTTCCGGCGAAGGGTGTCGATAGTTCTGCTCTGGATCTTTATGCGGAGCTCGCCTATCGCGCAGGGAAAATGAGTCTCGCCGATTCGCTGCTTCATCTCTCGATCCAGGATTCAAAGAGCCCGGATCCCAGAATTATAGTGAAGTTGCTTGATATCGAGAAAATGATCCTCAATGACGGTGAAAAAGTCGGAGCGACATTTGCGCGCTATCGCGACTACCTGAAGGACAGGCCGGACGCGCTCCTGTTTTATGGTGCGATAGACGATGAAATTTCCGAGGATTACGGCGACGCGTCCGACAAACTTGAGGAACTCGAGAAGAGTTTCCCCGAATCGGACTATCTTTCCGCCGCCGACAGTTTGTCTGATATCATAGCTGATTCAAAGGGGTTCGATTATCGCGACGCTGTTGTAGAGCTTGCCGACATTCTCATGCAGCAGGGCCTCTCGTCATCAGATAAAACCAACTCGCTGATGCGTCTCGGGAATTTATACGAAAACATTTTGAAGGATCATTCGAAAGCTGCGAGGATATTCGAGGAAGTGGCTTCCACCGATACCGGCAGCAACCAGCGTCTGGCAAATTATCTTCTCGCATCGGCGCTCGAAAACAATGAGAAAGAGAAGACAGACAGGAACTCAAAAGCATTCGACATATATCAGCAGCTTTCTGCCGAACCCGCCGCCGACTCGATCGCAGAAAGATCACTTTTCAAGCTCATGGAGCTGCAAGCATCGTCTGGTGATTCTGTAGCGGCTGAGAATTCGGCATTAAGTTTTGTGAAACGCTTTCCTGCCTCACCTCGCCTGCCCGAAGCATGTTGTCTTCTCGCCACCGTACTCTTCAACTCAGGAGCGTACCATGACGCAGTCGCGCAGGCGTCTCTGGCTACCCCGCTCCCTGCGGCTGCGCTGATTCTTGCAAAGTCGGAAATTGCCCTTGACTCTCTTGATAATGCAAAATCGATTCTCGAGAATCTTATGAATAGCGATCCTCCCAAAGAATCCTTGATACGCGGCGAGCTTGTGTATATCGGGCTCCTCAAACGAACGAATGCAGATGCGGGGGAGACTTATATCGACCTGCTGGATAACCTCGTTCCGTCGAAGGTCAAGGACAACGTCGCTGCTCAATACGCCGATTTCCTTTACTCTACGGAGAAATACGATTCAGCTTTTTCTGTTTACGATCTGATCGGGAAGGACGAGCTCTGGCACCGGACATCTTCACAACTTAATTACAAAATGGCGTACTGCATGTTGAAGACAGGCGATCTTGAGAGCGCCAGGGACTTGTTCCAGCAAGTTGCGTCGACAGCGTCCGACACGTCATTAAGAAATGATTCTTTTCTTCAACTCGGAGGTATTTACAGGAACCTTGGCGATAGCAAGATGAGTGCCGCCTTTTATGAAAAGGCGGGCTCGGGCGACGAGGGCGCGCTTGTAAATGCCGGTGACACGTATTTCAAGCTGGGCGATTTCGAAAATGCGCAAGAAATATACGGTAAGCTCCAAAATTCCACGAAGAGTGATTCGGTAAAAGAGTACTGTGTCGCAAGACTCATCGAGATTGATTACAAGGATGGAGATGTAAAATCGGCGGACTCGAAGGCCGCTAAGTTCAGGAAATCATACAAAGACGGGAGCAGCGAGTACCTGGCCCGTTTCCTGGTGGACAAGGCGGAATATTTGATTGACAACAAGAAGTATGATGAAGCAGAAAAACTTCTGGACGATGTTAAAAGCGATTACGAAGACACGCAGGCCTATCCGGTTTCCCTCCTTGATCACGCGCGGGTCTTCGTTGAGAAGGAGGACCTCGACAAGGCTCAAGCGACGTTGACGGAGCTTCTCACAAAGTTTCCAGCAAGTGCCGCTGCCCTTGAGGGGCATCTTGAGCTTGGAAACATTTTATATGCGAAGGAGAAATATCAGGAGGCGGCCGACAATTTCAGGATGGTCTATCTCGACTCTCTCGCGGATCGCGGGCTGGTCAGAGACGCGATGAGCAGGCTGGTAAGTTCCTACGAATCGCTGGGGTTGTTCGACGGCGCGCTCGAAATAAGCCGCAAGTTCGTGAAAATGTTCCCGGATGATAAGTCGATAATGGATATGAGGATAAAGATCGGAATCCTCTACGAGGAGCTGAAATATTTCGATCAGGCGCTGCTGACTTTTCAGAATCTGGCAAAGGATGCTAACCGTGACTACCAGGCCGAGCTTCATTACTACATCGGCGCGATATACGATGACAAGGGCGATTACGCCAACGCGATCCTCGAATTCCTGAAGGTACCTTATCTCGTCAGTCCTTCGCCGGCGGTCGATTGGGCAGCGCAGGCCTACTATTCTGCCGGAAAGTGTTACGAAAAGCTCAACAAGCCCAACGATGCGATCACGATGTACCAGAAAATTGTCGACAAGCCGAATACCGACCCGACATTTGTTGCGGGCGCACAAAGAGAAATTAACCGCGTGAAGGCGCTACTAAAATAATGTTTGAAAAAGAGATCTCGGGTTATGCGTTCAACGTCGCCAAGCGTTACACCGGGGACAGAATCCCGCTCGGCGTAATCCTCACTGACGTCGAGCTCCCTGACAACTTCAAGAAATTCGCGGACGCGGAAGTCGAAGAAATGATCGACAGGGAGGAATTGGGAGAGAGCAGAACCGGTCGGTTCGATCTCTCTGAGCCTCAGATCCGCGCGCTGTTCAAGGAAATAAGACATGTGCTCAAGAACTCGTTCGAGTTCTCCAGAGAAGAATTTCTCGAGGTTGCGGGCAAGGCTTCAAAGTTCATCTACAACTACGTGATCCGGCCCAAATGGACTCTTGAAAAGTTCATCTTCAAGGGCGAACCTGAAGTGGGGCGGAGGGAGATCGAGAACGCCGCAAGATATTTGAGTGATTATCCTTTTTATCTGAAAGGGATTTTCGAGTATCTCGATTTCCACGATACGGACAAGCTCGATTTGGAGTCGTGGAAAAAAGTTCATGCGAAGATCGATGAACACATTCTCGCGACAATTTCCACAAGGCTCGAGAACATTACTGCCGCATTATACGATCTGTTTAAGTTCTCGACCGATGCTGCCAGGGTTCCCACCGACGCGCTGATACTTTTCTTCCGTGACAAATCCGATTCTGATATGGTCGATAGGATTGAGTTTGCAAAAGAAGTGAAGAACATTGCGGCGCTTGATACGAACGCGCTGAGGAGTGTTTTTGAGGCGACAACGAAAGACGTGAATCAGAATATTGCCGTGCTTAAGTCTCCCGAGTCTCCCCCGAAGGAGTTTCGTCCATTCGAGATGAAGCCGGTGCCGGGCCCCATGCAGCCAAAACCGGTCGAGACGCCAAGGTTTCAGTCACCGGGTCGAGAGACACCGCCGGATATCCAGCAGATCATGGCTGAACATGCGAAATCAGTTGCATCAGCCCCCCCGCCGAAACCAGAGACGCCGGCCCGCAGGCCTGCAGTCAGATCGCTTATCTCTGCGAAAGCGGAGCTGCGTATTGTCAAGAAACTGTTCAAAGGGAGCCGCTCTGCATATCAGGTTGCCCTTCACAGGCTCGATGAATGCTCCGATTGGCAGAGCGCCTCGCGGATCGTTGAAGGAATTTTTATCGACAATGGAATCGATCCGTTTTCGAAATACGCTGTCGCGTTTACCGACGCAGTAAGCTCGAAATTCCGGGGGGACGTCTCCACCGGTTCGGGAAGCTGATGCATTTTGTCGACGAGGCGCTCATCCACGTTAAAGCTGGGGACGGCGGTAACGGGTGTGTCAGCTTCAGGCGCGAGAAGTTCATCCCGCGTGGCGGGCCGGATGGGGGAAACGGCGGGAGAGGCGGAAGCATCGTTCTCGTTGCAGACAAATCTCTAACTACGCTGCTCGACTTTCACTACAGGGCCTCTTTCAAAGCGGCGCGCGGTCAGCACGGCCAGGGCTCCACGAAATTCGGAAGAAGCGCCGATGACATGGTGGTCAAATTGCCTGTGGGAACAATTGTCATGGATGCTTCCGACGGCGGCGTAGTAGAGGACATGGTGAAGGACGGCCAGAGGTGCATCGTCGCAAGAGGCGGACGTGGCGGACGTGGCAACGCGGAATTTGCTACGTCGACCAATCGCGCTCCGAGAAAAGCGGAGCCCGGCGAAATCGGTGAAGAGAAAGATCTCAGACTCGAACTTAAGCTGCTTGCCGACATCGGACTTGTCGGATTCCCGAATGCGGGAAAGTCAACTCTCCTTTCCGTTATCTCCGCAGCGAAACCGAAGATTGCCGATTACCCCTTCACTACTCTGACACCTATTCTCGGAATCGCGAAATACAAAGAGCGGTCTTTTGTGGTGGCCGATATGCCGGGTCTCATAGAGGGCGCCAGCCGCGGCAAGGGATTAGGAATTTCTTTCCTTAAGCACATCGAAAGGACTAAGGCGATCGCCGTGCTGATTGAGGCGACATCCGATGAGCCGCGCAATGACTTCCAAATGCTCCTGGAAGAGATGCGCGTTCACAATAAGAGCCTTCCTTCGAAGGTGAAGCTTGCTGTCTTTACAAAGACCGACCTCATCGACGATAAACGATTAGCTGAGCTTCGCAAAATCATATTTCCTCGCAGAACGAAAAAGCTTTTCATCAGTTCTGTTACAGGAGAGGGCATCGAGGGATTGCTTGGCGCATTCTGGACCGCGCTGAAGAGATGATGTGTTTCCAACTCTCCACTGTGCCCGGCTCAACACGTGGTTCTGGGATCGGAAATCCTTGTGGGTCGGTAACTCGTCTTGACTTTCGAGCGCCGAGATTCTAATATTAATAACAAAGCACCTTCACACCACCCCCGTCGGACCATTCAAAAGACCGCATTAGATGGTTGATCTTCCGATCTTCTGCCTGTGCGATGAAACTTGTTCGGATCGTCGGCAGCACGAAAGAGAAGATTGGATCGGCAATACACCTTCTCGTCGGAATCGAAGTACGAACACACGACAATGAGCGGATCTTGGGGTCGTGCCCTGATCCGCGCGTGAGAAGGGCGAACTCGGGAGATGTCGGGTGAACAGTCAGGATGGCGCTGGTAACTCGTCTGAATATGTCAGGAGGAACTGGGCATGAAATTCATCGGCCACATTTCAATCAATACGAAGCTGGTGATCGGGTTCGGACTGATCATCGTGCTCCAGTCAATCACGATCTTAACTGCGTATCGAGCACTCGAGGATGCAGGCACGCCCGAGAAGACCCTTTTCGATGTGAATTTTTCGAACGTCTACGATCTTGCGACACTGAGGTCCAATATTAACGGTGAACGCGTCGCAGTGGCTGCCATGATTATGACGGACAAGGCCGAATGGGGAAAATGGAATGCCGATTTGCAGGCGCGCATACAGAAGGATGAACAGATCATTGACAGACTCATCATCGGCTTCAGAAGTAATCCCCCTCAGCTCAGCAGGATGAATGAGTTCATCGCCGCCAGGGAGAAGTACGAGCAGGCACAGGCAGCGATTCTGCGATCCCTATTTGACAGTTCAAACCGCGCCATGGCAAAACAAATATTCTTTCAGGTGTCTGTGGATCTTCATTCGACGATGAGGGCTATTGCCCTTTCGTTGGAAGAAGAAGAAGGAGCTGAAGCGAGCCGCATGGTGGAGGTCGACCGCATAAACTCAGAAGATCGCGCTCGTACCTACGTATTGTACGGGATCGCGACCTTAGCGATGGCTCTTGGGCTTGCCGCCATGATGAAATGGCTGTTGTCATCCTACATAGGGGAAATCAGGAATGAAGGTGCTAAACTGGCCTCGGTGGGTAGGGCACTTAAGCTATTGAACGTCTGCAACGGCATCTCCATTCGATCAAAAGAGGAAGACCAACTTCTCAGAGATACTTGCCAGGCGATCATAGACGTAGGTAGACACAAGCTCGCATGGGTTGGTTACGCTGAGAATGATGAAAGCAAATCCGTCCGACCTGTCGCCCTTGCTGGTGCTGATCATGAATATGTCGATACGATCCAGATATCGTGGTCGGACAGCGAAAGAGGACGAGGACCAACAGGGACAGCAATCAGATCGGGCAAGCCTGTCGTCTCTCAAGACACAATGACAGACACCTTCTTCGAGCCATGGAGATATGAGGCCGTTGAAAGAGGAATCAGGTCTTCGGTCGCTGCTCCGCTCAGGAACGGCGAAGTAGTATTCGGTGCGCTCATGGTTTACTCGGCGGTCCCACACGCATTCGACGGCGAGGAGCTGGAACTCCTATCTGAGCTTGCCGACAACCTTGCATATGCGACAGTAGCAATTCGCGAAGGCGTGGCTTTGGCCAATGCGGAAAAAGAGCTTCGGATCACTCTGGAAAAATATCGCGTCCTTTTGGATTCAATTAATATAGGCGTAAGCATCACCGACGAAAAAGGCCGGATCGTCGAGGCAAATCCCGCTTCCGAACGACTTCTTGGCATATCAACAAAGGATCACACAGGGAGGACAATCGATGGGAAGGAATGGAAGGTTATCCGGCCTGATGGGAGTCCGATGCCCCCTGAAGAATACGCGAGCGTCAGAGCGCTTAAGGAGAAACGTGCAGTCGACCATGTCGAAATGGGAGTCGTTAAAAGCGAATCAGATATTACTTGGATGAGCGTAAACGCCAATCCGATTCCGCTAGAGGGATACGGTGTCGCGATAACTTACACCGATATCACGGAGCGCAAGAACTCGGAACACAAATTAGAAAAAGCAAATGCCTACAACAGGAGTATCCTAGAAGCGAGCAGTGATCCTATAGTAGTCACAGATATTGATGGCAAAATTGTGGACTTGAACAAAGCGACGGAGACAGCTACCGGCTATTGTCGCGCAGAACTTATCGGCACCGAATTCTCAGACTACTTCACAGATCCACAACGAGCCCGTGAGGGGGTTTCCCGTACATTGGCTCGTGGTTCTGTAAGCGGATATCAGCTGACGCTAAGTGTTAAATCTGGCGAGAAGACAGAAGTACTTTTCAATGCGAGAGTATTTCGTGACGAGGATGGAAAACTACAGGGAGTTGTTGCGTCCGCCCGCACAGTCGAATGAACTCCTGAGCATCTGAACATCACGCAGCATCCGCAATCGGCAGTATGAGAATGACGCCAGAAGGGTGTACCAGGATGCCGGAAGTCCGGTCCTACGCGCCGGTGGGCATTTCGGCGAGAGCTTTCTTGATTATCCCGATTCCTTCATCAACTTCTTGTTCCGTCAGATTCAACGGCGGTCTGAATCGAATTGTCTGTATACCGCAGCCTATGAGGAGCAAGTTCCGGTCGAAGACGCGTTGACGTAACTCGAGGCGCTTCTGCGGTGAAGCCATATCGAACGCGCAAAAAAGTCCAAGACCGCGTGCGTTAAAGACCAGATTTTCATACTGGGATTGCAGTTCTTGAAGGCGTTTGAGGAGGTATTTCCCAACCTTCGCGGCGTTCTCTACGAGCTTCTCTTCGTGGATGATTTGAAGGTATTTGGTAAACCTGACCATGTCAGTCAGGTTCCCGCCGAAAGTACTGTTTATTCTACCGGGAGTGTTGAACACCGTATCCTTCACTTCGTCGAACTTATTTCCGGCCAGCACGCCGCAAACCTGGGTCTTCTTTCCGAATGATATCGCATCCGGTTCGACGAAATGTTGATGCGCCCACATTTTACCTGTGAGACCTATCCCCGTTTGTACCTCGTCCATTATCATGATTATGTCGTTATCGGAGCAGAGCTCCCTCAGCCTTACGAAGAACTCCTTCCGCATGTGAACATCGCCGCCCTCGGCTTGAATCGGCTCGATGATCAGCGCCGCGATGTCTTTCCTGAATTCCACTATAGCTTGCTTGATTTGATTGATTGCGATTTCTTCCTCATGCTTCACAAGCCTCAGGTTGGCTTCGTTGAGCGGAAACCTGATCGCCGGATTGTTAATGCGCGGCCATCGGAATTTCGGAAAATATTTTGTCTTGATTGGATCGGTGTTCGTGAGCGAAAGCGTGTAACCTGTTCTTCCGTGAAAGGCTTGCCGGAAGTGTACCACTTTCAACCTGTCTTCAGCATCTTCAGTTCGATAGAAGCCCGATTCCAGATTTTTCCGCATGCGGTAGTCGAAGGCCGCCTTCAGAGCGTTTTCGACAGCGAGTCCGCCTCCTTCAACCAAGAAAACATGCGGCAGGTAGTCGGGTATAGCGTACTTTGAAAATGCCTCGATGAATTCCGCCATCTCGACGGTGTACGAGTCCGAGCTCGATGGTTTATGAACGGAAACACGCGCCAACCTGTCAAGAAAATCGGCGGTGGTCATCTTCGGGTGATTGAAACCGATCGGGGACGAAGCGAAGAAAGTAAAAAAATCGAGAAAATATTTCTTTCTCTTAGAGTCGTAAACATATGAGCCCTTGCTCTTCTTGAGGTCAAACACGACGTCGAACCCATCCACAAGCATGTGTTTCCGGAGTGTATCCATTACCTGCTCCGGTTTGATGCTCCCTGAGTAAGCCAGCTCCCCTACGTCCGTCGGATGTTCAGTTCTGGTTTTTGTTTCGTTCACCGGCATAAATCACCTTGTAGGAAATTTTAAATTATAAATTCTGAAATTAGGCTGCATTTTCAAGATAATGAAATTATGAATCACGATATGTGTCTATTTGCGCTCTCTGCAACTTGTCACTGTAATCGACATACACAGTTTTCATTTCCGTAAAGAAATCGAACGCGCTTGCGCCGCCCTCGCGATGGCCGTTTCCGGTCTGCTTCACTCCGCCGAACGGCATGTGAGTCTCGGCGCCGATTGTAGGTGCGTTGATGTAAGTTATTCCTGCCTTGATATCGCGAATCGCCTTGAACGCGTGGTTGACGTTTCTCGTGTACACGGCGGAGCTCAATCCGTATATAGTCCCGTTCAGCAGCTCGACGGCATGGTCGATGGATCTCGCTTTCATAACCGACAATACAGGCCCGAAGATTTCTTCGCGCGCGATTGTCATTTCCGGCGTAACGTCCGCAAATATCGTCGGCTTGTAGAACCACCCTTTGTCGAGTTGGCCCCCGCTTGCGATCTCGCCGCCGATCACCAGTCTTGCACCTTCCTTCTTCCCGATCTCCACGTAAGAGTGCACCCTCTGCCTTTGAGCTTCGTTCACGCATGGTCCGACTTCGGAAGTTTCATCCAAACCGTTACCGAGCTTAAGCTTCGAAGTTCTCTCCGTGAGCATATCGAGGAACTTGTCGTAAATCTTCTCGTGTACGATCAATCTGCTTGTAGCAGTACATCTTTGTCCGGTGGTACCGAACGCGCCCCAGAGCACTCCGTCAAGGGCGAGCTCAAGGTTTGCATCGTCCATTACGATTTCTGCATTCTTCCCGCCGAGCTCGAGCGAAACTCTCTTCAGTGTTTTCGACGCGATTTCGGAAATCCGTTTTCCGACTTCTGTCGACCCGGTAAAGCTGACGAGCTCTATGTCGTTATGTTCGACAATAGCGGTTCCAACTTCGTTTCCGCCGCCATGGACGATATTCAGGACTCCGGGAGGAACACCGGCTTCAATCAGGATCTCTACCAGCGCCGCCGCAGTCCGCGGTGTATCCGATGCGGGCTTAAACACAATGGTGTCACCGGATACGAGGGCAGGGAAGATCTTCCACGTCGGAATTGCCATCGGGAAATTCCAGGGACTTATCACACCTGCAACTCCCACAGGCACGCGCATCGACATGGCGAATTTGTTCGGCAGCTCGCTCGGAGCTGTCACTCCGAACATCCGTCGTGATTCGCTCGCGGAATAATAAGCCGTATCTATCCCTTCCTGAACGTCTCCGCGTGTTTCGAGAAGTACTTTTCCCATCTCCCGCGTCATCTCGCGAGCGAGATCCTCTTTCCGGGCGACCATTATGTCACCGGCCTTTTTCACAATGTCGCCTCGTTTCGGTGCGGGAGTGAGACTCCAGTTGCGAAATGCCTCCTTCGCCGCCTGAACAGCCGCATCAACATCGCGATGGTCGCTTTTTGGAAAAGTACCGACTATGTCGTTCCAGTCTGCGGGGTTCCTGTTTTCGAAAGTTCTTCCTGATCCGGCGTCCATATACTTGCCGCCGATGTAGTTCCTGAATGCCTGTGGCATGGGTTGCTCCTAGTTTGGAGTAAAGAAGAGAATGACCGAGAGGATGAGAATCAAGATGGGGAGAAGCGAAAAGAACAGGACATAGTGGAGCGGCCTGTTCAAAACCGATTCCTCTTCATGGAAAAGGTGCTTGCTGACAAGATGAGAGCCGGCCGCCGAGGCACCGCCGGCCCAGACGAGTAGTGTTATCGACTTTATCGGGCCCATCGAAAATTTCAAGAAGGTTATCTGCGCCGCCATTGCTATCGTGAGGCCGACGAGCAGCCCATAGACGCCTCCGAGCCAGACGAGAAATGGCTTGTTCTGAAGTGATGTGAAGTATTTCATTTACTGCTTCTTGAATTCTCCATCCAACCCGAGTGACTTGTATATGTAATCTACGTTTCCGAGTAGGGAGTTGACATCGAAAACCTTCTTTAGCTCATCTCGCGAAACCTTGTCGGCTACCTCTCGGTCGTTCGCCAGAGCAGCTAGAAAATCCTCGCCCGTTTCCCAACAATGCATCGCGTTCCTTTGTACGAGGGCATAAGCCTGCTCCCTTGTCAGTCCCTTCTCAATCAATTTTAGTAGGACATCTTCGGAATAATAAAGGCCGTGAGTGAGTCCGAGGTTCTTTAGCATCTTATCCGGATAAACGACCAAGTTCATGAAGATCTTCTGCGATTCCAGTATCATGAAATCCAGACCGATCGTCGCGTCGGGAAAGATCACGCGCTCGACGGACGAATGTGAAATATCTCTTTCGTGCCACAATGCCTGATTCTCCAGCGCGGACATGGCATAAGACCTGATCAGCCTGGCCATTCCGCAGATCCTCTCCGCATTGACCGGATTGCGCTTGTGAGGCATTGCTGAAGAACCTTTCTGGCCTTTAGTGAAAGGCTCTTCCGCTTCCATCACCTCAGTCCGCTGGAGATGTCGCACCTCAAGCGCCATCTTTTCAAGCGTACCCGCGACGACTGCAAGCACCGTCATGAATTGCGCGTGCCTGTCTCGTTGAATGACTTGTGTCGACGCAACCGACGGACGCAAGCCGAACTTGCTTGCCACATATTTTTCCACTTCGGGCGAGATGTGCGAGAATGTCCCGACCGCCCCTGAAATTTTTGCCACCGACACTTCGATGGTGGCCGCTTGAAGTCTCTCCAGGTCTCTTCCGAGCTCATCGTACCATACAGCCATTTTCAATCCAAACGTCACCGGCTCGGCGTGTATTCCGTGAGTACGCCCTATCATAGGCACAGACTTGTACTTCACACTCAGCTCCTTGATCATATTCCTGAGATCAAGAAGATGCTTCATCAGGATTTCGCCCGCCTGTTTGAGCTGAATCGCGGAAGCAGTATCCAGCACATCAGAGGAAGTCATGCCGAGATGAACAAACCGGGCCGACGGACCGACGTTTTCGCTCACGTTTGTGAGGAACGCTATCACATCATGCTTGACGGTGCGTTCTATCTCATCAATTCTTGCGACGTCAAATTTTGCTTTTGCTTTTACTTCAATCACGGCGTCCTTTGGAACCCGTCCCAATTCTGCCTGGGCCTCCATCGCGGCTATTTCCACATCCAGCCAGATCCGGAATTTATTCTCTTCACTCCAAACCGCGTCGATTTCCGCGGGAGAATATCTTCTAATCAATCAATTGCCTCCTTGATCGGATTCTCTTTCAATCGTTCCGACACGAATCGACAATTTGACAAGCTTATTATCTCGCAGCACTTCTACTCGGAATTTATCGCCCGGTCTCAGATCATCGAGCTGGGCCTGGAGAGCGTCGGCATTTCGGACGGGTTTGCCCTGGTACTTGAGGACGAGGTCGCCGCTTTTCACGCCCGCCTTTTCAGCGGGGCTTCCCGGCTCTATCGTGTTCACAAGTGCACCGGAAGCCTCGCTCAGTCCATAATATCTCGCGATTTCCTGATCGACGGTTTGCAACTGCATTCCCACCCAAGCATCGTGGATCACTCTGCCGTTCTTCCGCAGTTCGTCGACACTCCTCTGGACCCTGTTGATGGGAATGGCAAATCCGTAACCGTTATACGACTCACTCATGCCACCAGTGTAAATCATCGTGTTGACGCCGATGACTCTTCCGTCTGCGTCGACAAGCGGACCGCCGGAATTGCCCGGGTTGATCGCCGCATCCGTCTCAATCATATCGTTATAGTTCCTCGACCCGATCTTGGCAAGGTTCATTCCCAAAGAACTCACCACGCCAACGGTCACCGTCGGCTTGTTATTTATGTCGAATAGTCCGAACGGATTACCGAATGCAATTACCCACTCGCCGACAAGTATGCTGTCGCTGTTGCCCATTTTGCAGAAGGGAAGATTGGTCCCGTCAATTTTGAGAAGCGCGACGTCCGACATATCGTCATGACCTATGATCTTAGCGCTTCGTTTACTTCCGTCGGTCATCGTAACAACAACCTTCGTTGCGTTCTTCACGACGTGCTCATTTGTGACCACGTAGCCGTCAGGTGACACGATGAAGCCCGAGCCGAGGCTCTGAACCTCAATCTTCTGAGACCCGAAAAATTGACGGAAGAACGGATCTCCCTGGAAGAATTGCCTGAAGAACGGATCGTTCGACGCAAACGGACTTTGTTGCTCCTGCACTGCCGTTACATTTATTCCAACAACTGCAGGACTTATCTCTTTTACCGCACGTGTAATTGCCGTTCGCCGGCTCGAGGACGGGTCATCGGAAACAGACTGGGCGAAAACAGATTGAGCGGTGGTGAGGATGATCGACATCGAGAGGACGAACAATCTATTTCGAAAATTAGCTTGCATGGATCAACTCATTCTTCAAAGGGCCGATATGCTTGGAAAGAACTACCACAAATAATCCCGCTAGTACAAGTTCGACTTCGTGTGCGGACGAAAAATTCCAAAGGACTGCGAGTGCGCTGGCGAAAATTCCTACGACGCTCGAAAGATAAAGCTTAAGTCCGACTCCTCTCAGCGCCGCATAAATGACGAGATATGCCAGCACTGCAAGGGGTGAAAGGACTAGGAGCGCGCCTGCTGAAGGTGCCAATCCCCGCCCGCCTTTGAATCTCATGTAGACCGAATAATTGTGTCCCGTTACGACAAACAATGCCGCGACCGAAGAAGCAATGAGTCCGGAGATGTACAGAAACGAGAATGTCACAATCAATCCTTTGAGTATATCGACCGTGCCAACTGCAATGCCAATCCACTTTGAGCGGGTCACCTCGTACGCGTTCATCGCGCCTATGTTGCCGGTTCCGCCCTTGGTAATGTCGACGCCGTGAAAGTACCTCCCCATTACATACGCAGTCGGAAACGACCCAACAAGATAGGCTATCAGTGCGGCAGAGAGGTATAACACTAGAAATAATAGCCACAATCGGGCACATTTTCAATGAATCAGCATCCGACCGGGCATGCGAGCGATCGATTATTGCAGGCTGATGCCGCGTTTAGTCAAGAATTGAGCGATGAGGATTAAGAAACCTAATGAAGGGAATGAAAAGGAATCCGTCAGTAGGTAATGTCTACAGTGTAATTACCTGAGTAATTCCCGGAGGTGGCGCCGTTCGTATTTATTCCACCGCCGAACCAGACAAAGACCTGACCTGCGGCGCCGAGACCTACGGATCCGCCGGTAATGCCCGAAAATGGTTGCGCGCCAAGAAGTTGGGAATTAGCATTGTTCCAAATTGGAATTGCAGGATTGAACGCGACTGAATGACCGCTTCCGTCGGTCAAGATCACATTGTTTGGGAATGTCACGGAAACATTCGAACCTGGTTGACCTGAAAATGTGAATGACCCCACACCGGGTTCTGTAGGTGAGACGGACTGGGTTCCGGAACCACTTACAAGAGTGCCGAATGCCAGATTTGTAGAGTTTGTGATCACGATTCCACGAATCACATTGGCAGAAATGCTAACCGCGCCGGATGAATTTGATTGACCGACGCAGGTGCAGAAGCTTGCTAGGATTAACGAAATAGAAACCGACAGGCGTTTCGAAACCAACTCTCTTCCTCCAAAGCTTTCCACTCAAAACGGAACCGAATTCCCTTTAGTTCCGTGGCCTCTCCTGCTCAAAGATATATCGATCGAATTTGAAAGTCAAAGGGAAAATGAAATTCAATGGAAGTAGCGTAAGGGCTGGCTAATAGGCCACTGAGATTGTACAACTGCCCTTATAAACGCTGATCGGCTGATCTGGAACTAGTGAAGCCGACCCGCCCGCCCAAAAGTAGTACTCGCCGAATTGCTCGATATAGAACCCGTGAATGCAATTGAGTTCGCACCGCTTGTGAGGTTTGTCGTAGAAAAGCTGGCAACAACGGGTGTAGTCGCAGCTCCGTGAACCGTGAAGTATGCTCTTGACCCGCCGCCAGTAATTGGGCTGATGATCGCGGAGGTCACGCACTTGACCACGACCCCGAAATTCATGTCCCGCACGTTGGTGAGACCGATTGAACTGTTCACGACAATATTTACCGAAGCACCGGATGCAGACTGTGAGACGGAATGAGCACTCGATGCGAGGAGAAGAAGGAATGTCAGCAGAAATCTTTTCATATTATCAGCCCTTAAAAAGAAAAGGCAGGCCAAACAACAGCCTGCCTGATGCTCTTCCTGACCGATTAATAACTGAGCGTCAAAGTGAAAGTGCCCGTGTAGGCATTTGCTGCCTGGGTCGGGGACAACGTTGCAGTTCCACCTGCCCAGAAGTAAAAGTTTCCACCTGCACTTGTTGTGACAGTGCCACCGCTGGAAACCGAGGTCGAGGTGCCTTGGACATTACTGTTGTCACCGGAAAGAGTACCAGCTCCGGCAAACGAGATCGTGTGGCCCGATCCGTCCGACAAATCTGTGGTCGTGAAAGTCACGTTTAGGAGTGTGCTTGCCGCAGCGGTTACAGTAAACTTTGCGGCTGATGCTCCGCCGGTGACGGGGTTGATTGCGGCCGTCGTAATGCCTTGAGATACGACCCCAAAAGCCATGTCGTTGTTCTTGACAATGCTGATTGCGCTATTGACGGTGAGGCTGACAGTTGCTGACTGAGATTGCGCAAACGACTCGCCTGCTGCAAACGCAAAGAGGAGTGCAGCTATCGCAAGTGACTTCTTCATATAGTTTTCCCTCCGAAGGTTTTAATGGTTTTGCAAAGGGGATTTTACTTTTGATGCCCTACGGGCATCGATGTAACGCTCCTGCAAGGTTATTTGCAAGAGCGCAATTCCGGTTTTGTGTTCGTTCACAAAAACCGCCGTGTGCCGGCCGGCGCGTACGGTGGAGAGCGTCCGACTTATATTTAGCAATGCTTGTGCCACACCTGCCCCCGTCAAAACTTTGCTTTTGGTAACTCTCAAGGACTCTTGTTCGGAACGTCATAACAAAAGCGTAATCTGAGATTACGAACTCCACACCTGCGAAGTCTTGTCCGTCAAAATTGGAATTTTAAAAAGTTTCCTGGTGAGTACTTGTGGAATTATATCGGTGAAAATGTTGGAAGGAATTCGGGAATGTTATTGTATTATTCTATTCCGTGGACTAAAAACTGGAAAGGAGTTTTGAATTGGATGGGTAAATCCTGATCAGCTTTTGCACTGCGAGCATCGCCTCTCTCGTGGAAAGTCGCGCAATAGTCCGCCTCAGAATCTGGTACTGCTGAAGATCCGAACCGAAGAGAAGTTCCTCGCGGCGCGTACCTGACACTCCGAGATTGATTGCCGGAAAAATCCTTTCATTCGCGAGATCCCTGTCAAGAACGAGCTCCATATTTCCGGTACCCTTGAACTCCTGGAATATGAGCTCATCCATTCGGGAGTTTGTGTCTACCAGTATCGTCGCAACGATAGTCAGAGAACCTCCATTTTCAAGTTTTCGGGCCGCACCGAAAATTCGCTTCGGCACTTCGAGGGCGCGTATGTCCACTCCACCAGACATCGTTCTCCCGCTGCTCTTCTGATTGACGTTGAACGCCCGCCCAAGTCTTGTCAGCGAATCGAGAAGGAGCACGACATCTTTTCCGGTCTCCGCTTTCCGCTTTGCGTATTCAGGGACGAGCTGGGCGAGACGTACATGACTCGGATAATCATTATCGTTTGAACTCGCGAAGACTTCACCCTTGATTGTCCGACGCATATCTGTTACTTCTTCCGGCCGCTCATCAATCAGGAGCACAATGAGTTCGATACCCGGATAATTTGAATTGATGGCCTGAGCGATTTGTTGAAGAAGGATTGTTTTTCCGGCTTTCGGCGGGGAGACGATCAGCGCCCGCTGTCCCTTCCCCAGGGGGCAAAATAAATCAACTATCCTCATAGCCAGATCCGATTGCGGTCCTTCGAGCCTTATCACCTCATTAGGCGAGACGGCGTCGTGCTTGCCGAAATCCTTCACGCTGCGCCATTGGTCTAGAGGCATTCCGTTAATCGTTTCGATCGATCTTGCCTCAGGACTTCTTCCCCCACCACGAACCGCGGTGCCGGTCAGCAGGACACCCGGTCTCAGAAAATATTGATCGATGAATGACGACGGGACAAATGTGTCTGCACTTGAAGGGCTCATCGTCAGGCTGAGCTGCCTCGTGAAGCCGTGGCTCCGGCCGTTGGGATTCTTTCGCGCATGATCGATCTCGAGAATGCCGGTGAAAGATGAAGGGGATGAGTTGTTGTTGTTGTTCTGTGGTCTGTTAATAATATGTCGTCGTTTCATTTTCTCTTCGGTCCAGAAAATGGATTATTTCGCCTGGCGTTAGCCAGACTGTTTCGTTTTGAATTTGGGAATCGTTCGGAGGCGGTTCCTGCGGCGTGCGGGACTCTTCAACTCCGAAAATTTCCAGTCCGCAATTTCGTACGGACACGTTGTGTGAGAATAGTTACCCTATGATCTACAACCACTTACAATTTATGCATATCACATTTCTATATCAAGAGATACATGCGGAACGCCACCGGATGGCTCCGGATCTTCCGGCAGAGGGCCTCTCGGATACCCCGGGATCTATGTACCAACACCGGCTTCAAAAGCACTGATGCTCTGTCCTCCGGATGATTTCATCCTGCAAGTCCTTACCGAGATCGTTGAAGTAATCGCTGTACCCTGCGACACGAACAATCAGGTCACGATATTTTTCGGGATGCAGCTGGGCGTCTTTCAGTGTTTCGGCTGTGACCACATTGAACTGGATGTGATGCCCATCGAGTCTAAAATAGCTCCTGATCAGCGACGTGAGGTTGTTTATTCCTTCGTCTGAATCGAGGAGGTGTGGTGAGAACTTCTGGTTCAATAGCGTTCCGCCCGTCTTGATATGGTCAATCTTCGATGCTGATTTCACCACCGCCGTCGGCCCTTTCGTGTCCGCGCCCTGAACTGGAGATATTCCCTCGGACAATGGCTCACCTGCTTTTCGCCCGTCCGGGGTCGCCATCGTCACGCTTCCGAAATACACATGGCAGGTGGTCGGCAACAGGTTTATCCTGTAGATGCCGCCCTTCGTCGTCGGCCTTCCGTCAATCGAATCGAAGAAAATGTCAAAGACCTTTGCTGCTTGTTCATCCGCGTAGTCCTCATCGTTTCCATATTTCGGCGTATGATAAATCAAATCGAGGCGGAGTTTGTCGAACCCATCAAAATTCATCTCGAGCGCATTCAAAAGTTCCGACATGGAGTACTTTTTGTTATCGAACACGTTGTACCGGATTGAAGTCAGTATGTCTGTGAGGCTCCCAAGGCCCACTCCCTGAACGTAGTTCGTATTGTACCTTGCTCCACCGTCATTGTAGTCCTTACCGTTTGCCACACAGTCGTCTATCAACAACGATAAAAAGGGTACAGGGAGGTAGTCGGCATGCAGCCTTTCGATAAGATTGTTGCCCTTGAGTTTTATGTCGGCGAAATATTTCTCCTGCTTCTTGAACGCGCCCATAAGCTGCGCGAAGGTAGTAAAACCCGCTGGGTCTCCGGTTCGAATCCCGATCATTTTTCCGGTGCGAGGGTCGATGCCGTCATGCAGCGTGATCTCCAGGATCTTGACGAGATTGAAGTACCCGGTAAGTATGTAGCTCTCGGTGCCGAATGCGCCGGACTCGACGCATCCGCTCGCGCCGCCGTTTCGCGCGTCCGCGACAGATTTGCCCTGGCGTACGAGTTCTTGCACTATCGCATCGGTATTGAATACGGATGGCTGACCAAACCCCGTCCTGATAATCTTCGCCGCTCGCTTGATGAATTTGTCGGGATTCTTCTTGCTCACCTGAATCATCGAGCTCGGCTGCAGGATTCTCATCTCTTCTATTACGTCGAGAATTATGTATGTGAGATCGTTCACCCCGTCTGAACCGTCTTCTTTCACTCCACCGAGATTGATGAGGGAGAAATCTGTGTACGTGCCGCTTTCTGCGGCGGTGACTCCGACCTTCGGCGGGGCAGGGTGATTATTAAATTTTATCCAGAATGCCTCGAGGAGTTCTTTGGCTCTGTCTTCGGTAAGGACTCCTGCCCGGACGTCCCTTTCGTAAAATGGTAATAGGTGCTGGTCGAGTCTTCCCGGGTTGAACGAGTCCCATGGATTCAATTCGGTGATCACGCCGATATGCACGAACCAATAGTATTGGAGCGCTTCATGGAAAGTCGTCGGCCTGTTGGCAGGTACTCGCCTGCATATCCGAGACATTTCCTGGAGCTCTTTTCTTCTACCGGGATCCTTTTCATCTGACGCGAGACGCTGCAGCACGTCGGAGTGTCTTTCCGCGAAATTAATGATGGCGTCGGCCGCAATTTCCATCGCTCTCAACTCCTCCCGCCTCTCGTAAGCACGCGAATCGGTGTAGTAATCGAGAGAAGCTATAGCCCGACTGACGTCTTCTTTTATGTCGAGCATTCCCTTGCCGTAGATCTTTCCGCCGTTTGCGGTGTGTCCGGGCGCCCGCTGTTCAAGGAACTCCGTGAAGACGCCTGCTTCGTATGAGTCGATCCATTCTTTATCGACTGTCGAGAAGATTTTTTCACGAATGGTTCTTCCTTGCCAGAAGGGGATGACGAGATCCCTGTAGATCTTTTTCGTCGCTTCATCCACTTTGAACGAGACTTTCGGACGTGTGTCGAGATTGTCCAGATCTTCGAGGGAATGGAGGCAGATCTCAGGATACGTAGGAGTTGCTTTGGGTGCTGGACCGCGTTCGCCGACAATCAATTCGCCATTGTTAATGCAGATCGACTTTTTCGAAAGAATATATTTGAACGCGAGTGCCCGCTTCACCGGTATTGACAATATGTCGGCGGCCTCGTTCTTGTAAAATTCTGTTACGAGAACTGCTCGCTCAGGAGAAATCCTGTTGATCGCGTTTAGACTTTCTTCCCTCAGCCGTTGAATCCTGGAGTTCATTTCTAGCCCCCAACTTTCACGTTATACCCATTCTCTTCGAATCTTCTCTTCAAGGTTGAGATTTTCTCAGACTCGGGTGGTCCAATCTCTGCATTACACGCAGATATTCGCATCATCTTATTTTCAATTCCGAATTGTTCGTATTTGTGCTTTCCAATTGTATGGTAAGGGAGAAGGTCAATCTCTTTGATTTCGGGTAGTGATTGTAGAAGTGTTATGATCTGTTCGATATTTCCGTCAGTGTCTGTCACTCCTGGCACGACAGGGAAACGAATTATTATGTTGCTGCCGCATTGAGAAAGGCGCCGTAGGTTTTCAAGGATGATTCGATTTGAAACTCCCGTGTAGTCGCGATGCTTCTCATCGTCGATGAACTTCAAATCGAAAAGAAATAGGTCGATGAGGCCAGCGATTGAATCTACGGCCTCTTTTGTGGCATACCCGCAAGTGTCGAGCGCGGTACTAATGCCGTTCTTTCTACATTCAGTTGCGAGCTCCTTCAGAAACCGAACCTGCAGGAGTGGCTCACCGCCGGAGAAAGTTACTCCTCCCCGGGACTCGTCGAAGAAAACAGACTCTCTTTTGATTTCCGACATTACCTCGTCCACGGTCATAAGCTGTCCAACAGTCACGGTCTCAAAGAAAGACTTGCCGTCCATCTTGAGCTCCCGACTTACTGCTTCACTCGAGGTGGACTGGCTTTCTGGATTGTGACACCACCAGCATCGCAGCGTACAACCTTTGAAGAATATTGTCTGACGAATCCCTGGTCCATCATGGAGCGCATACCGTTTTATGTCGAAGATCATGCCCTTCATGCGTTTCCTTTGCCGTTCAATCTACCTGTCGGCACAGAATCATTCAATGCATATCAGGGACGATCGGAGAACACTTTAAGTGGGTTCGGCTGGTGAAGGCTGCCGAATTCAGTAGATCAGTCCGACCCCAATGCTCATTGAATTGTACTTCGCGATGCTGTAGTCCGCGCTCACGTCTATAAAGACTATCTTTACGGAAACACCTAAAGTCAGTCTTGCGTTGTTTTCGCCTTTAAGCACGAATGATATGGGGATCGAAATCGAATCGTCGCGCGGACCGGTCGTTTGAAAGTCGTAGGCGATTGTCATGTTTGACTTTTCCAGCGACAAGCCTGCAAAGGGCGTGATGTTCAGAATCCCCCAACCGACTCTTTTGCTCGCGAATACTCCGGCGTCTGTCGCCGTGCTCTTGAATACCGAGCCTATTTTCAGAGTTTGTGTGAACAGCGAGAACGACAGGTTCAGCGGGAGGGAATTATTGAACCATACCATCGGATTATGCTGAAATCCGAATCCGCCGTAAGTTGTCTTGCCGAGTTTGCCGTTGACATTCGAGGTGGGGAGGAATCTAAATGACAGGGATGTCCCGTAAACCATTCCAAGTGAGAACTGACACGCGGCCATCGGAAGAAGCGGGAGCTCTTGAAGGATCGCCGTCACGTGAGTTGAGAACTCAATTGGGTCGAGGGATATGCTTTCTTTGACTCCTTTATACACAACACTTGCAGTCCCGCCTGAAAACTTGACCCTGATCGTGTCCGTGTTCGATCCTACTACTGTCGGCCCGGAGAGAGTCACCGTAAAAGGTATATTCATCAGCTGAGAACGAATCGAATCTCGTTCCTCTCCGGCATAATTGTTTGGTATAAGAAGATCGGTCTCCCGGTAATCGAACTTAAACGATCCGGACGAACTGAAGCTCTTGCTCGACTCCGAAAAGAATGAGAACATGCCGACGAGGCCGAATTCCAAATCCAAGGAAAGTTTTGTCGGGTCCGGCGTCCTGTGAACCCACCCTGAGTTAAGGTCTGCGCCGAATCCTGAAACTAACGGAGAGACATATGATCTTGCGGCCGATTCGGCGAGATTCCCAAGTGTGGAAAGAAGTTCGTCTTTCTGGGCCGTTGTCTGGCCGAAAGCGGTCCCGGCTGAAATGAGGACAGGGAGCAGCCATGTGAGTCTTCGGCAAAGGAAATTGCGATGACGGAACATCTCATCCTCTGATTTAACGAAAGTTAGCAGGCAGGTACTTCGAGTGCAAAAGAAATTCCGATCAACTAAGTCAGGGCCGACAGGATTATGTGGAATGGATCATGTGCCTTCGCTTCATCACTACGATCTCATGCGGCAGGTGAATGACCTGAGCGCGAAATGCAACGCGAGCACGGCTGCCATGAGCATCGAGGTAATGATGTTTCTCAAAGACTTTCCGAGCGGTCATATTGTCGGGGTCGACAAGTTTTGCACTTCGGTCCTCGATGGAAAAGGAGTACGATAAACCGAACATCCTCATCTTGTTGATAAGATTTTAAGTGGCCTTGCGACAGACTGAGTCGTTCCATAGATTGCTCTTAGTCGGAGAGCGGATCTTAGATTGATCGCCCGAATTCCTCTTACGGAGGAGGAATTGGCGGAATTGTGACGGAAGAGGGGGAAATGGTACAGTTTGATTCCACTCACTTACCGCTATGCATCTGCCTAATTGGATGGTGAATTAATTGCATTTGAAAGCGACAGAGACTAAAATCACTGTACATGCGCTCGACATCTGCTTCATTGAGCGAGAGTGTTCTTTCTCGTGTAAACTTTCTGAAAGGGCAATAAGGATGAAGACTCTTCTTTTCTTAATTCTCTTGGTCCCCGCGGTGGGTTTCTGCCAGGGGTTTCACCCGCGATGGGAAATGTCGCTGTCCACAGACGCAAATTCATTTTCCAGTCCCGGAGGAAACAATAACTATGCGTCGTTGGCAGTTCGCCCCGGTCTGTTTTTAGTCGAGGGACTTTCGATCGAACCGGAATTTCTCAGCGCGGTCGCAAAAGGTATTCCACCGGCTTTGAATGTCAGCGGAAATCTTTCCTACAGTTATGGAATCGGGTACAACGTCGTCGTTCCTTTTGCGCTCGTCGGATACGGTGTGGGTGACGGCTTACCGTTCAACCAACCGTTAATCCGATCGGCAGGTTACATGACTGGCATCCGGTTCCTGAATCTTGGTGCCGGCCTCAAGATCATGACTCTAGGAGGGAGAGCGCTCTTTAGAGTTGAATATCGGTACCAGGATTTCGACGAAGTTTATCTGAGGTCGAGCCCGCATGTCTACGCGCGTCGGATTCTTCTGGGATTTTCCGTTCTTCTCTAAACCTGACATAGAGTTGCAAGCACCTGGGGGCGCAAATCGTGTGCCCCCAGTAAGCGTCTCTGAGAAGTGCGGCCATCCTTTACATAAGCCGCCAGCGACGCTTCTGACCGACGTAGGAACCCAGAGCTTAGTTTCAGCCCCCGTTTCTTCCGCGTGGAGCATCGCACTACGAGATTGACGTTACTCGCCTATCCAACTCGCGCAGGGTTCATCCGCGAGGTTTTCCAGCGCACTGCCCGTCACCCTGTTGACGATCCAATCGTTCAGTTGTATCGCTCCCAGCGATTTGTAAAATGAGATTGCTTTTTCATTCCAATCGAGGACAGCCCACTCAACTCTCCCGCATTCCCTCTGCCTCGCCAGCTTTGCGAGATATATGAGAAGCTGTTTGCCAAATCCCTTTCCTCTAAACTCGGATCTTATGTAAAGATCTTCAAGATAGATTCCGGGCCTCCCAAGAAAAGTCGAGAAGTTGTGAAAGTATAGTGCGAAGCCGACCGGAAGATCTTTGTATTCAGCTATCAGCACCTCAGCATATTTTTTCCTGAAAACGTTCTCTCGTATTATTTCATCAGTAGCCCTCACTTCTTTGGCGAGCTTTTCAAATTCTGCCAGATCTTTTATGAATCCCAGGACGATACCTGAATCGGCCTCATTTGCAATCCTGATATTCAATTTTTCATGATCGTCTTTTTCCTGATTCATTTTCACCTCTTTCAATTTCAACTTGATAGAGTCGAATTATTGGACGATATCTTGAAGCCGGTCGTTGCATGCCTCCTGCGGAAGCAAATATTCCAGAGGCCCGGAAATCAAAATCGCAACGAGAAGCCGATTAACGGCGGGTTAAAATCGATCGTCTTCGCCGATGTCGCGGTGATGCTGGAAGATGGACTCTTTGATGAATTGTAGACATTCCTATAATATTTGCCGATGGTGGAACCGATAGCGTAGGACATGAGAGCAGCCGCTACCGCGTCTGAGAACCAGTGCATGCCGCCGCGGTTTGTCGCGGAAACTCCGAATATCGTGTATGCCACAAGCCCGTAGCCGGCTACCTTGAGCCAGGTGCTGTTTGGATAGTAATTTGTCAGAGCGGATACAACCGCCATCGTTCCTGCGGTGTGTCCCGAAGGCCATCCCCAGAAAATTCCTCCACGTAGAAAACCAAATCTAAAAGTTTTGCTTAAGCTGTCCATGTCCGCATTATGTCTCCAATCCGGATTCGGCCTTCCTGTTATCGCTTTCAGCGCCGAGTTGTAAAGGAACTCCATCATGGATGCCTGGAGCACAGCAAACGAGGCACCAAGCGCCTGATTGTCATTTCGGATGTTTGCATATGCGAAGAGCGAACCTCCCGCGACAAATGGGAGTAATTCTCCGCTAAGTACCACTGGACGAGCCCAGCTGCCATATTCCGGATGATTGTTGAAAAAATGTTGCACGTTGTAGTCGACGTCCGACGTTACAATTATAGCTGTTGAGGCTACTGCTGCGAGATGAAGATAGATGTTGGCACCTCTGAAACTATCAATGAAGTTGTTGCCAAAATTGCCGAAGAGTGTAAACCTTCCGTCTTGTTGCGACGACACAACAGGTGGTCCAGGCGCGAGTAGGGAAGAATTCCAGTTTTCGTTTGCGCGAGATGATTCACAGCTCATGAAATTTGAAACTGGTTTGAATAGAACCAATTTGTTCTCGCTTCCATAATTGGCCTGTGCGCGCGCGATGGAGCCGAATGCGGCCAAAAGCGCCATGACTCTTATTGCAGATAGTGAATGCTTAAAGAAGGGCAATGTAAATTTCCGGGAAAACTCCCCGAGCATCTTCATCCAGAGTGTTAATGTTGAATGGGGCGGCAAGATCCATGCAAACCAAATTATCGATTTGTTCGGGTTGTTGCAACATGATGGATGTAATTTGCCTGGCTGTAAACCGAGCTGGCGTTCACTACTCTCACCTCAGTCACCGGATGCACTTCAGAGGCGGTAGCGCGCCGGTCCCTTCTCGCCGCGGGATGTATGATCTCACTTTGTCCCGCTTCGTGATTTATGCTCAGAGGGATTCAGAGGGAGGTGCTATCCGCGTTTGAAGCATTTGCGCTTTCAGTCGAGGCCGGCTGGACATGTGGCGCTCGTAAAAATAGAAGCTAATTTAAGTTTCCGGCTGTAACTTTGTTCAAAGCTTCCAGTAATTATTCGTTAAATTGTTTCTAAAGGAGAACGCTGCGACGCTTTTCTGGTGAGATGTTGAGTTTTGGACGGCTTTTGAAAGTAAGTCGCAGTGGCACGCCAGGAACCGAATGCTCTTGAAACTTGACCACGATTGAGTTGCTGACTTTTGACTATCGGACTTCTCAAATTTCACGACACAAACAAAACACAAAATAAGGTGGCACTATGAAGAAAATGTTCGTTCTAGTTGCGATTTGTCTTTCTTCTTTGGCTGCTGAGAAATCGACTGCCCAAATCGATGCGAGGATGTTGCAGTACCCGGCAGTGTCCGGAACTCAGATCGTCTTCGACTACGCAGGGGATTTGTGGGTCGCGCCAAAGGAGGGAGGAGTTGCTGCACGGCTTACAACGCCAAAGGGCGAGGAGATCCTCCCGAGATTTTCTCCGGACGGATCGCTGATAGCGTTCAGCGGCAACTATGAAGGGAACGTGGACGTTTACGTCATCCCTTCGAAAGGCGGTATGCCTGTCAGGATCACTCATGAAGGTTATCCGGACAGGTTGCTCGACTGGTATCCGGACGGAAAATCATTGCTATATGCAAGCTCACTTGAGAGCGGGAGACAGAGGTTCGATCAGTTTTATAAGGTCTCCGTTCAGGGCGGAATGCCTGAGAAGCTTTCCATACCATACGGTGAGTTCGGAACCGTCTCGCCCGACGGAATGAAGATTGCCTACACACCTATGTCGCAGGCGTACAGAACGTGGAAGAGATATCGCGGTGGATGGGCGCCAGACATCTGGGTCTACGACCTTGCAAACAATACCGCGGAGAACATAACCAACAATCCCGCGAACGATGAATTCCCGATGTGGCACGGAAACACGATATATTTTCTCTCGGATCGCGGGTCGAACGAGAGATCGAACATCTGGGCGTACGATGTAATCACAAAACAAACAAGACAGGTGACCGACTTCAGCGAGTTCGATATACATTTTCCCTCGATCGGTCCGGATGACATCGTCTTTGAGAACGGAGGGAGACTCTATCTCCTGGACCTTTCAACTGAGAAATATCGTGAAGTAAAGATGTCGGTGGTTACGGACGAAATTACCCTGATGCCGAAAACCGAAAACGTAGAAAAGAGCGTCGCTACTTTCAATGTTGCGCCGGATGGGAAGCGCGCAATGTTCGAGGCGAGAGGCGACGTGTTTTCCGTGCCTGCCGAAAACGGAAATGTCGTTGACCTTACGGGCACTTCAGGAGTTGCTGAACGATATCCATCCTGGTCGCCTGACGGAAAATATGTCGCATACTGGAGCGACAAATCCGGAGAGTACGAGCTGACATTGAAGGATCTCACCGAACCATCAAATGAAAAACAACTCACGTCTTACGGCCCGGGGTTCAGATACAGGATATACTGGTCGCCGGACAGCAAGAAGATGGCGTTTATCAACAAGGCGATGACGATCTACGTGTACGATTTGGAAAAAGAAAACACAACGAAGGTCGACAAAGAGAAATTTGCGTACGAAGGTGATCTGGAGGGCTTCACGGTTTCATGGTCGTCCGACGGGAGGTGGCTCACATACGCAAAAGATATGGACAACCAGCACAGATCGATTTGTGTGTATGATGTCAAAGAGGGTGAGGTTCACCAGATTACGAACGGGTTTTACAACGACAACCAGCCCACGTTCGATCCGGACGGAAAGTATCTCTACTACACGACGAACAACACATTCGATCCCGTCTACAGCGACATGGACAACACGTTTATATATCCCAACTCGACAAAAATCGCCGTGGTAACTCTGAGAGCCGATCTCCCTTCGCCGATGGCACCAAAGAACGATTCTACTTCAGTGAAGAAAGAGGAAGAACCGAAGAAAGGCGACGAGAAGAAGAGCGAAGAGAAATCTAAAGACGTGAAAATAGATTTCGAAGGAATAGCCGAACGAGAGGTGATTCTGCCGCCTGCGGCTGGTAACTATAACAATCTGAAAGCCGTTTCAGGGAAGATTTTGTACTTGAAGATGCCCAACTCCGGTTCCGGAGAGAAGAAGAAATCGGTTTTGTATTATGATGTCGATAAGCGTGAAGAAAAAACCGTTGCGGACGGAATTGACGATTACATGCCTTCCGCCGACGGCAAGAAGATAATGTTTGCGAAGACCGGGTCTTACTTCATAACTGATATCGGCCCTGACCAGAAGCTCGAAAAGAAAATGCCGACCGATCAAATGGAAATGACAATAGATCCGCGAGCGGAATGGAAGCAGATATTCAACGACGTATGGCGATTTGAAAGAGATTACTTTTATGACCCAAACATGCATGGAGTCGACTGGAACAAGATCCGCGGGCAGTACGGGAAGTTGATCGATAATTGCGTGACGAGATCTGATGTCAACTACGTGATCGGCGAGTTGATTTCCGAGATGAGCTCGTCGCATACATACAGGGGGGGAGGCGATTTGGAAGTAGCGCCGCAAAGACCCGTCGGCTATCTCGGCGTTGATTGGGAACTTGCTAACGGCGCGTACAGGATCACGCGGATCATCAGAGGTGCATCATGGGACAATGACGTAAGGTCGTCTCTCGATCAACCAGGGATCAACGTGAAAGAAGGAGACTACCTCCTCGCGGTAAATGGAGTGCCGATGGATCCGAAGCTGGATCCCTGGGCTGCATTTGAAGGCCTTGCGGGAAAGACCGTCGACCTCACGGTCAATTCAAAACCGTCGATGGATGGCGCCACGCATGTCCTCGTGCAGACCATGACTGATGAGTCCAGACTCCGGTTGCTCGCATGGATCGAAGCGAACAGGTCGACTGTGGAAAAAGAGACGGATGGCAAGATCGGCTACGTATATGTCCAGGACACCGGAGTCGAGGGGCAGAACGATCTCGTCAGACAATTCCTGGCGCAGATTGATAAACAAGGATTAATAATCGACGAGCGTTTCAATAGCGGCGGTCAGATTCCCGACAGGTTCATCGAGATGTTGAATCGCCAGCCGCTTGCTTTCTGGGCTGTCCGCGACGGTGAAAACTGGAAGTGGCCGCCGTTCGGGCTGTTTGGCCCGAAGGTAATGCTCATAAATGGGTGGAGCGGATCGGGCGGCGATGCGTTTCCGGATTACTTCAAGGAAGCCGGAATCGGTCCACTCATCGGAATGCGGACATGGGGAGGGCTCATTGGAATATCCGGCGTGCCCGGACTGATAGACGGCGGCGGAATAACGGTCCCGACTTTCAGGATGTATACACCAGGCGGCAAGTGGTTTGCTGAAGGACATGGAGTAGATCCAGACATTCAGGTTGTCGACGATCCCGGTCAACTTGCAAAAGGAATAGATCCTCAACTTGAAAAAGGAATAGAAGTTGTCGTACAGCTGCTGAAGGATCATCCGCTTGTGAATCCGAAGCAGCCGCCGTATGAGAAGAGATAAGAACTGAATTAGTCAGAACCAGAATCTGCAAATTAAAAAAGGCTGTCATGAATCAAGACAGCCTTTTCATTTTCTTGTCGATTATTCGGAAATATGGAGCGAGCGTTCCCCCCGCAGTCTGGAAGCCTAGTTCAAGCTCGCTTCGGTAGGGAGTACCACTCGATGCAGCGTTGGTGCCCGAGGATCCGAACGGTACTCTTCGCTTAAACCCAGCTTCCGTTTAAAGAAGCGCTCAATTCCGCCTATCCCTGCGCCTGTTATGTGCCACTCTGCACTGTTCGAGAAGAGTGGATCAAGTTGAAGGTTTCCAATTGACTGTTTTCCCGAAATGGGAAATAGTCCTTTGTTGCACTCCGGGGAAATTCTATCTTTAGTTGAGTTGATTATCTGAATCGCGAATGAACCTGGACGAAGGTTCTGTACCTAAAGAGGAGGCAGTTATGTTGCAGGTAGATCTTCCTGTCGCAGTTACAAAGATCATTTCTGAAATTTCCAACCTCATTCCCGAATACATGAACAACCAACATGACAAGCCAGTCTCGGATGGAAATGTCGCGGTCTGTATCATCGACATAGACGGGAACATTTCCGGAAAGATGTTCGGGACTGACAAGAACAGGTCAAGGCAGTCATTCAAGATTGCGTGCACAAAGGCAAGTCAGGTCTGGATAACGGGGATGAAGACGGGCGAATATGAAAAGAAAGTTTTCAACAAAGAAATCGATGAGCACCAGTATGGGATCCAGCGGCCCGATTTTATCGGATGGGACGGCGGCCAACCGATCAAATTGAAAGACGGAACGGTTTTATCAGTCGGCTTCAGCGGGTTCCGTGGCACAAGCGACCTTGAAATAGTCCAGAAGGCGGTGGCAAAAGCGGGTCTGTAGATTCTTCAACTCGTCCCTTCAAATCTTTCGAAGTTGAAATCTCCGTCGTGGTTCGGTATGGCGCGCGACGATGAGTGATTTGTAGATTTCTTCTTACCCCTGTCGAAATCCAATTCTCCCAATCGACTACTTATTGATGGTCATCAGAGATTCCTGAAACCGCGAATGAATCTCACGAAAATCGCAAAAAAAGAGTATTTATGGGATCGAATTCTGAAACCAAATCGAAAGAGGAAAAGTTATTGTTAAGATCTCGGCATGGACAATCGCGATCTCGATTAAATTGAAACGGCAATCATCAAATGTCGGACTCTAATCAAATAAAAAATTTCAAATTGAAAACACCAAACAGTCCAAAAGGAGGAAGGCGACATGAAAGGCATAACACCGTTCTTGTGGTTCGATAAAGAAGCTGCCGAGGCGGCAAAGTTTTATACTTCGGTTTTTAAGGGCTCGAAGATAAAGGACATGACAGTATTATCGAATACTCCTTCTGGGACTGTCGAAATTGTGACCATTGAGATTCTTGGTCAGGAGTACCGCCTCATGAGTGCGGGCCCGCTTTTCAAGTTCAACGAGTCTGTATCGTTCGTGGTGAACTGCGATACCCAGGAGGAAATCGATTACTACTGGGAGAAGCTCTCGGCCGACCCGAAAGCGGAACAGTGCGGCTGGCTCAAAGACAAGTTTGGTCTCTCGTGGCAAATCGTTCCCGCAATTTTGGCGGAGATGCAAAAGAGCAAAGATAAGAAGAAGCTGGCACAAGTGACGGAGGCGTTTCTCAAGATGAAGAAATTCGATATAGAAAAGCTGAAACAAGCATACCAACAACAATAGCAGAACACGAAACCATAACAATAAAATTAGAGGAGATACAATCATGGCTACATTCAATCCATACCTGAACTTCGCGGGTAATACAGAGGAAGCATTCAAGTTCTACAAGTCGGTCTTCGGCGGAGAGTTCATCGCTGTACAGCGATTCAAAGAAACTCCGGTCGGGGACAGAGTGCCTGCCGACGCGAAAGACAAAATCATGCACATCTCGCTGCCGATCGGCAAAGGGAATGTGCTGATGGGTACGGACGCACTGGAATCCATGGGACACAAATTGACGTTCGGCAATAATTTCAACATTTCAGTAGAGGCGGAGAGCAAGGAAGAGGCGAAAAGACTGTACGACAAACTTTCTGTGAAGGGAAAAATAGAGACGCCTATTCACGATGAGTTCTGGGGTGCTTACTTTGGAATGTTCACGGACAGGTTCGGGACCAGGTGGATGATCAATTACACTTATCCGAAACAGAAATAATTCAGAAGGAAAAAACAGTTATGTTCCACGGTGGTTTTGCCATAATTGCAATTTTGCCAACTACGTTGTCTGCGGCATTTGGTCAGGACAGCACCGGTCACGCTCCCGTCGATGGGCTCAGGATGTTGTTCGTCCTGAGCATGCGGTCGAGATGTACCATATATTGCAAAATGGGCGGTTAGTAGTGCTTCCCGGCGCGCACGGTGAGTACATTGGAGAAGCAACCGCGGTCAAGAAAGGAAACAAGGTTCCTCAGCTTGCTGTTTCTATAATCGAAGAGTTTCTCGACGCGCCGATGCCCCGGACAACAAGTAAATAAAAGAAGTAAACTTGAAAGGAATACATGCAATGAAAGGTAAATCTAAAACAGTTGACGAATATATCGCAGCATTGGACGATGACAAACGTGCAGCGTTGAAAAAGCTTCAGAAAATTATCAAAGGTGTTGCACCTAAGGCTGAGGAGTGTATCAGCTACCAGCTTCCAGCATTCCGCCTCGACGGAAGAATGCTCGTTTGGTTTGGTGCGGGGGCAAATCATTGCGCTTTTTATCCAGGCGGCGTGGTGGAACGATACAAAGATGAGCTTAAAGGATTCAAAACCAGTAAAGGGACAATCCAATTTCAGCCGGATAAACCAATACCCGTTGCGCTAGTAAAGAAAATCGTGAAGGCAAGGATTGCCGAGAACAAGAGCCGGAACACGAGACAAAAAGTGTGAATTTGGAAATACAATATTTGCTGCAGGATGGTATTTGAGATGAGAAGATTAATCTCGGCAATAAATGTCTCCCTTGACGGCTTTGCTGACCATACCGTCACAATCGCTGACGACCAAATGCATGATCGATTTCGCTGACCGGATAAACTCTATTCCAAAGATGGTGTTTTCAAAAATTCTCGAGAAGGCTGATTGGAACAATACGAGACTACTCAGAGGTAACATTGTTGAAGAGGTTCTAAAGTTAAGGCGGCTTCCAGGCAAAGCTTTGTCGATAGGCGGCATAACAGTCGCGTCATCATTGATGAAGGCGAACCTCATCTATGATTACTGGCTCATGGTTCAACCGGTGGCATGTGGAAGCGGGAGGCGACTCTTTGACGGTCTAGATGGGGACTTAAGCTCAAGCTAATCGAAGGAAAGACATTCAAATCTAGGTTGATGGTCCCGCACTATATGCCCCAGATCGTGTAAACGTGTGACTTTATCAAAATTCAGTAGAGACGAAGTCCGATCGAGGATAAAATCTTGGCCGGTAAATAACGCGTGCGGGATCAACAGAGTAGGAAATTTTCCGCATAGATACTATTTTTTACCACCATGTTTTAACCTGCTACATATCCTCGTGCGATAACAGCCGGGAATCTTCCGGGGAGTCAATCGGGAAGAGAATTCTCAGATTGATCTCTCCGGGCTAATCATTCCTTCTTCAAAATCGTTCTCACTAAATGATTCTCAAAGCAAAATGCTTACGATAAGAAAAATCATATCAACTATCAGGCAATCGGTCAGAAGCGAGCAGCAGGATTATACGCAGGGTAGCGTTCCGAGAGCTATAGTTCTCCTTGCGATACCGATGATACTTGAGCTCAGTCTGGAAAGTGTCTTTGCTGTTGTAGACATGTTCTTCGTCGGCAAGCTTGGGCGGAATGCGATCGCGACCGTGGGACTCACTGAATCCGTCATCACGATAGTTTACTCAATTGCATTCGGTCTCGCGACAGGGGCAACTGCGATTGTCGCCCGAAGGATCGGCGAGAAGAACCACGACGCAGCAGCACATGCGGGGGTCGAATCGCTTATCGTCGCCTTCGTCGTGTCGATCGTGTTGAGTATCCTTGGAGTAATATTCGGCGGTACAATCTTGTCGCTCATGGGGGCGAGCAGCGATGTCGTTAGGGATGGCGCGATATATACGCGCATACTCTTCGGCGGAAGCACGGCTATTGTCTTCTTGTTCCTGATTAACGGCATCTTCCGCGGCGCCGGCGATCCGGCAATGGCTATGAAAAGTCTTTGGATCGCCAGCGGCGTCAATATCGTTTTGTGCCCGATCTTCGTTCATTTATTCGGACTCAAAGGTGCAGCCATGGCAAACGTGGTCGGAAGAAGTTCAGGCGTTATCTTTCAGTCATATCACCTCTTTCGCGGAAGCGGATTACTTAAGTTCCGTAAACGCCATTTCGGGGTGGATCCTGCGGTCATCAGGTCGATCGCGAACATCTCATGGCCTGCCGCGTTCCAGTTCATTATATCGAGCGGCAGCTGGATCGTCCTTGTCCGTTTGGTCGCGGAAACAGGCGGCACGGCAGCATCGGCGGGCACTCAGATCGCTCTGCGTAACTTCATTTTCTTCATTCTCCCTTCGTGGGGATTGAGCAATGCCGCGGCTACACTCGTGGGACAGAATCTCGGCGCTAAACAGATTCGCCGGGCGGAAGAAAGCGTTTCCCTGATCATGAAGTACAATGTCGTCTTCATGGGTTTCGTGATGTTCATATTCCTGTTCTTCTCGAATCCTATCGTACGGTTCTTCACTCAGGATGACATCGTAATTCGATATGCTACGCAGTCGTTGATGATATTCGGATCCGGATTCATCTTCTATGGAATCGCGATGGTGATGTCCCAGGCGTTGAACGGAGCAGGCGACACAAGAACACCTACGGTGATCAATTTTGTCTGCTTCTGGCTGTTCCAAATCCCATTGGCTTACTATTTATCCGAAGGCCTGAATCTCAAGGCAGCTGGGGCGATGGCAGCAATACCAATTTCTGAAACTGTAATCGCTCTTGTCATGTGGTACTTCTTTAGAAGAGGGCATTGGAAGGAAGTGAAAGTTTGAATGACAGGTTGAACGATCTTAAGAGGATCCAGCGGAATCCGCTCTATTATTTCGTGACCTCTTCCTCAGCTTCAGGCGCGTTTGCACGGTTGAAGATGAGACTGTAACTCAATGAGAGAACTGCAACACCGAGCGCTCCGATAATCCAGATTCCGACGAACGGCAGTACGATAATTGACATTATCAGTGCCATCCACGGGAAAGTCCTCCTGACTCCGCGCACGCTCAACAGCTTTATACCCGACATCGAGCCTATGATGTAAACCACAATTGCACCGCCGCTGGGAATCAGTAGGGCGACTTCGAGGTTCACGTCGAAAAAGTAATAGATCACCAGCACTAAGATGGAGGATCCGAATAGGAGAAGGAGACTTCTGTCGGGAACGCCTCTTGAGTTGAGGTGACAGATCTGCTTCGGCAAACCGCCGTCTCTTGCTGTAGCGTAGATTACTCTCGACATTCCCGACGTGTAGGCGTTGGCGGTTCCGAAGATGATGAATACGGCAAGAAGTGCGGTTCCGACCGTTCCGAAACTTCCGAGCACGTTCGAGAATATCGCCGCGAACGGCGCGACGCTGCCGGCTGCTTCGTAAGCGAGAGTCCCGACAGTGACCGCGGCGACTGAGATGTACAGGATGCCGATTATAATGACGCTCAGTGTAATGCTCCTGCGGAAGTCCCGCTCAGGGTCCCTGAATTCCTCCGCGACATTGGAAACATTTTCATATCCGAGATAGGACCAGAAGATTAAAGCCGCAGCAGTCCCGATCGGTGCGATACCGTTCGGAATGAACGGGACGAAATTCTCTGGCCTTACATGGCCTGCCGAAGCCGCTACGGCTGCCAGGAGCAGCGCGACGATTGAGACCATGACTGCCACCTGCAGTCTGTTACTGAACTTTATTCCGCGGAGATTGACGAAGAACGGCACCGTAATCACTAATGTCGCGATCAAGTAGACGCTCGCTCGTCCCAATGGGAACGCGAATATCAGGTATGAGGCCGCGATAAGAACAACTGCCGGTCCACCGGTGATGTACCAGAGGGCAAAAAGCCAGCCGACTAACGTCGCCACGTGCGGACCGAAACTCTCCTTCGCGAATGAGTACACCCCGCCTGCTTCAGGCTTCCTTGAGGAGAGGGAAGCGAATGTGTAGGCGAATGGATAACTTGCCAGCGAAAGCAAGACCCATGCGATGAGCGATGAAGGTCCGGCGATCTTTGCCGCAAGTCCGGGGAGGACGAGAACACCGGACCCGAGCACCGAACTCACGTATAGTGCAACGGCATGTCTCAAGGTTATCGTTTTCCGAAAATCGCGGCCGGCGGTCGTCACGATCGTTTGTTTTTCTTCCATACCGATTCCCAATCTCATTTTAATGAATCTCGGTAAGATATTGAACGCTTTCTCTGTACTCGAATGTTCCAGGATGACAGCGGAAAGCGTCACTGTGCCACAATTCAATTTGGGAATCAGAAAATTTCACGAGAAGAGGACATTTCAAATTCAATGTAGACCGGGCGAATCCAATGCGTGCACTCAGTTGATTTTCGTGCATGCCTTCACCTCATATCGATTTGAAAAACCTGAGGAGTGATCATTCGACGAAGGGAGGTGTCATGTGCATATTGTCATTGCCCTCCACTCGACAGAAACATAAATTACAGTAGAGCGTCAGGACAAATCAGTTCAGTAACACTGGAAAGAGTCGTCTGCTTCACGTTATTCCGGCGCACCTAAAGAGGATGGTTGTACTCACCCAATAGCAAGGAACTTTCAATTTCATAAACAGATCTCCTTCCTGCATTGATGTCTACTCGGACGCTCCTGTCGAGTTTCCGGTTTTCCTCCGCCGTGCATTCAATTCGCTTAATGAAGAATTTAATCATTACCAATTGATCTCCCGATGGGATTTCCGATCATGTGCGACCGAAACTATTCGCTGGATTAATTGGGACTTTGTGCGCCAGTCAGTATTATACCACATAATCGTTGACCCGAGTGGCATATCCGACGATTCTAGGTCAACATGCATGTAAAAGGAGATTTTCATAAAGCGAGGAATTTCGGGAATGCTCTCTCAAGGTATCCGACTCAATTTTAATAACGATTCTTCCAGACCGGCTGTTTGTATTTCTATTGAAGAAGCCGGCTTACTGGTTTGCTCTTAATTAAATTGAATCTATAGATTGTTGTATGTGTTACTAATGGATAAAGGAATTCTCGTATGTGCGCGACGGCAGGATCAAATGTAATATTCTACTTCGCCATGGAGAGAACTCGAAGCAGAATCGGCGAATTCCTGACAGATATTTGATGGTCCAGCAATCAAGGACATGGTATAATTGAAGAAACCGCCAAGACTTGAAGCGAACATCGGATCAGATCTGATGTCGCGGGCAGGAAATTACAAAGGCAGCAATCGACAACAGCTCTCGGGAGATCCTGTCGCGCGCAATCAAAACATGGAAACCATCGATCAGTCCGCCGGCATTCATTTTGCCCTCGTGACGACGCTCGATGAGAGGTTACGATCTTTCATGGAGCGCGTCGAGAAATGCGGCAGGAAACCGACCGAGAAAGCAATTCACGACCTGAGGGTCGCCACCCGTCGGCTTCTGGCGCTCCTCGATTTGCTCGGCTCCGTTATCCCGAACGGCAAGAGAGCGAAAGTCCGCAAGCAGCTCAAGTCTCTTCTGGATACCTTGAGCGCGTTGAGAGATCTCCAGGTTCAAATCATACTCGTCCGCGGCCTTATCGAAAAGCATCCGACCCTGACCGGCTATCTCGGTAAACTGATTTCTACGGAGGCCGCAATAGGGAGACGTGCGGTAAAAGCGATCGCACGATTCGATACGGCTGAAATCGAAACCCATCTCGTCCAAACAAGAGTGAACCTCGGTAAACTGCTCGACGAGCCGTTGATGGAAGGAGTCTTCATGACCATCCTTCGGGGTTTACTTGCGGAACTCTTCTTTAAGGTCATGAACCTGCACAACGAGATCGTAAGTGGATCGGCCGGGGACATCAGCAAGATTCACGATCTTCGTGTGGCGTTCAAGAACTTTCGGTACACTGCAGAAATCATGCAGCCTCTCGTGCCGGCAATCTCCAAGAAGCAACTGAAGTCGATGGGTGAATTCCAGGCGAAGATGGGAGAGATTCAGGATCTCGATGTGCTGATCTCGGGAGTGTCCGGCTACGCTAAACACGCACGGAAGAAGTCCGGGAGAACGGCCGGCGTGCTCGCGGATCCTTTCAATGACGTCGTGGCCGATTTGACGAACCGTCAGAACGACAGGGTGAAATTATTTTTGGAATCAAGGATCGGGATCAAGGACTACTTGCGCTACTTCAATTCGTAACCGGGAGTATTTCTTAATGGAGCTATATCTGCTGCGCCACGCAATTGCCGCCGACAAAAGTGAGCCTGGAATCAAGAGAGACGCCGACCGTCCTTTGACGCCTGAGGGTGCTGAAAAAATGAAAGACATCGCGAAGAAAATGAAGAAGATGGATCTCTCTTTCGACTTGATACTTTCAAGTCCATTTCGTCGCGCGACGGAAACAGCTGAAATCGTGGCGGATGTCCTTGACTGTCGGGACATCGTGGAGCTTTCCAGACATCTGGAAGTCGGCGGCAATCCGGAGAAGTTGATTGATCAGATCAAGACCGAAAAATCAGATCTCGATAGTATTCTCCTCGTCGGTCATGAGCCGTACTTGAGCGGACTGATCTCCATGATGATTTCCGGAACGGACGATTTGGCAGTAACCATGAAGAAGGGAGGACTGTGTAAACTCTCCACGGAATCACTCCGCTACGGTAAATGCGCAACTCTCGAATGGCTCATCGGGCCGGGACAAGTATTAATCTGACGGCTCGCGATAACCTTATGCATTTCTGTCATCCCGAGGAGTCTGAGGAGCGGCGGCCTGGTGACGACGAGGAATCTTTTTGAGTGCTCCGCTATGGCACTTTTGTAGAGACTTCTGGAAGATTCTTCACCTTGTGAATCCGTCCGTGATCCTTGGACGGCATCACTACGTTCGGAATGACAATCGATTCGTCTTCGCTTACACTCAAACGACTACTGCGGACAGATTAGAGTTTGTCCAAACCGAAAATATTGGATCCAATTGCGTCAGGGCACTGCCAATCGCTTTGACTTCATGACTCCCTTAGTCATATTTGTCCGGTAATAATGATTGAACAACAGTCTGTTTAGCGCCGAGCAGGTTTTAATGAGAAGGTGGAAGAAGAAGGAAAGGAGAATTCTATGATTAAAAAGACCCGACGGGCAAAATCCGGAACAAAATCCGGGCGCGGGCAATCTCAGTCGCCAGAAGATTCGAGAAAGATCGCACTACCGAAGCCCAAACTTGAAGGAGATATTCTCAAGGCATTTAAAAAAAGAAGAACTACTCGCGAGATAAGTGACAGGAAGCTTTCTCTCCAGTTGATCTCAAATCTCCTTTGGTCTGCGTGCGGAGTAAATAGGGAGAAGGGGCCATTTGAAATTCCCGGAAGAACCGCAGCATCGGCAAGCAACTCGCAGGAGATTGACATTTATGTGGCGATGGAAGAAGGAGTTTATTTGTACGACGCATTTCACCATAGTCTCAATCTAATTCTCGGGAAAGACTTGCGGACGTTGGCTATTGGGGCAGGCCAGGCCGAATTTGCCGGGAGCGCTCCGGTTCAGCTGATCTACGTAGCTGATGTGAACAAGCTCGTCAACACTTCCGGCTACCAGGAACCGGGATTGCACGATCCTGAAATCCAAAAATCATATTATTACGCGGACACCGGTCTTATCGCGGGCAACGTATATTTGTTCGCGGCGTCCGAAAAACTTGCGGCATGGTTTCACAACTGCAATAAATCCGCCATCAAAGAGGCTTTGAGTTTGCGTGACGATCAGCGAGTGCTCTTCGGGCAGACGGTCGGATACCCAAAGAGGAAGCGGTAGCGTACCGAGTCGAGGATTACCTGGGATCCCTCGCGAGACCTGTCCTGAAGACAGATTCTGAATGGAGTTTAAACCATTCAACTGAATGGCCACACAGACTATAATTGGAGATAGAATTAGTATGCAAAAAATCTCATGGGGAATTTTGAGCACATCGAAATTCGCAGCGAGAGTGACCATTCCTGCGATTCAGAAAAGTAAATTCTCCGAGGTGAGCGCCATTGCGTCACGGGACCTCGGTCGAGCCAAAGCTGCCGCTTCTAAACTTGGAATTCCGAAGGCCGTTGGCTCGTACGAAGCGGTTCTTTCAGATCCTGGGATCGATGCGATCTACATTCCGCTGCCGAACAATCTGCATGTGGACTGGACATTGAAAGCGCTGAAGGCAGGCAAACACGTCCTTTGCGAGAAACCGATCGGGTTGAACTACCATGATGCACGTAGGCTCGAAGGAGCAGAAAAAGATTATCCGAACCTCAAAGTTATGGAAGCGTTCATGTATCGCCACCACCCGCAATGGAAAAAAGTCAAGGAGCTTGTTGACGAGAAGGTAGTAGGCGAGATCGTTGGAGTTCATTCGCTCTATTCCTATTACAACGACGATGCAACAAACATTCGCAATATCGTGGAAACCGGCGGGGGTGCCATGCTGGACATCGGTTGTTACTGCGTATCGCTTTCAAGATACTTGTTCGGTCGCGAACCAAATCGAATCATGGGAAGGGTGGAGTACGATCCGAAGAGCAAGATTGACCGTCTCGCGTCAGGCATTCTGGATTTCGGTAGTAGTGTTGCGACATTCACTTGCGGAACTCAGATGCAGCCGTACCAGAGAGTCAACATTCTGGGAACAAAGGGGAGAATCGAGATAGAAATTCCGTTCAATGCGCCGAACGATCGTCCGACCAGGATATGGCTGCAAAAAGGCGGAACAGTTGAAGAGCTCTTCTTTGACGTTTGCGATCAGTACACGATTCAGTTGGATCTCTTCGCGCAGGCCATCATGACAAACGGAAATGTCCCCACACCGCTTGAAGACGGAATAGCCAACATGAAGGTGATCGACGCAATCGGCGAAAGTTCACGAAGAGGTGAGTGGATCAAGCACTGACGCGGCACGATGAACTGAGGTAATATTAAATTGCCCGGCATATTCAGCAGCGACTGAATTTACTGTAGCTCGTCATCCTCAGTCGTATTGCACTTTCATCAAAGTGAATTGCCAATCTTGAAAATCGCTTTATCAGCGTTTAGATTCTTGCAAGGAGCCCATAGGGCTATGGGAACGAGCGATGTCGTGCAATACAGTCAATATAAAAACCGCCGTATGACGCCTTCGATACTGAATCCAGCAGGTAAAACGACATCTGTCGGTATTGAAGAAATTATGCGCCAGCGCGCACGACGGGTTGAGGAAATGCAATTTTTATCTGATCATACAATAACTGGATTGAAAGGAGAGACCAATGGCAAAGTGCCCGTACTGCAAGCAGACAGTTACTCTTGAGAAGACAAAGAAAGAGTCAGCTGAATCCGTTGAGACAATTCAAAAAGAAGTGAAAGGTTGGATAAAGAAAGAAATCATGTATTCTTGTCCCCATTGTGACTCCGTCCTGGGCTTTGGATTCTTCTTTGGCGGTTTGGCTACTGCCAGACCATAATTGCGGGGCTTCCTGCATCGTCATAATTACGTGAGGCCTTGTGCATTTTGTATGGTTTTCTCTTACATAAGCGGTAATCGTTTTTCAATTATTGGCGAACGTCGAGGCGCGCCGCCGGGCGGCATCAAGCCCCTAAAAGGGATTGGGAAGACAGATTCCCACTGAGAGCGGGTCCCTATAACCCGGCCGTCCATCGTGCGGGCGGACGGGAATTGACGTGCCCGCAAAAAGTGATCCAACGGGTTAATGAACGTGGAAACTGGTGGTCAAGCATCAAAGTGGGTCCCATCCCAAGTACTGTTACAAGAGTACCCAACCCAGAGGTTCTACATATATCATGGAGCAGGTCGAGCCCAAAATTTTTTGTTCTGAAATTTCAATGGAGTCTACTGGGCAGCTGAGTTGCATTTTCATTAGGGGTTATCTAACCTTAGGCAACCAGGGAGGCGGGCATGTCTAAGGAACTATTCAAACTTATTGCTGATGTAAGCACAATTGATCCGAAAAAGCTCGAATCGGTTCTGATTGATATTATCGGAGCTGATGGAATAATCCGGACGGAGAAGGGATTCAAGATCTCAAAGACATTCGAAGGTCAAAGTGCGCGAGAGCTAAACCGCGGCTTATTATCAAATCTGCGCCGAGTTGTCAAGAGTACAACGATGCGTTCTGAATGGACACACGGCATATTGACTGAGCGCTTTTTTGATTATGTGCCAAAGGGGATTAGAGAGGCTTAAAGAGAACTCTTCGATGCGCAGCGGGACTTCTTTCTGGCCGATGTTGTGCGATATTTGCTTAGGAGATCGTAATTGAGAATTGCTTCTAAGAAAGATGGATTGGATTGGATGGAGACGATGGGCTTCAGGGTTTCATCAGACCGTCCAGACTTTGTCGTCATTAAACAAGAAAGGATCCCGCCGGATGCAAATCACCGCATATACATGGTGAAAGATGACCTATCGGATTATCGAGGGCATGATGGCCTCATATATTTTGCCAATTGGTCTGTTTGGCCTTCAGGGGAGTGGTTTCCCTTATTTGAGCGATTACAGTCTGCGTACAAACTGGAGGGCAAATTGATAGACAAACGGGCATACTTCTTCAGTGCTGAAGAATACGATGATATGCTCAACTTTGTAATTATAGGAGTCATTTTTCTTTGGGACTTGTACGTAATGTCAGAAAATGGCCGAGTTGTATTCTACTCGCATGATGAGATGAGAGACATTGGTAGGAAGGAATCGAGTGGGTGCATTAACGTCACCTAACAGACCACATCTTGAAAGAGGAGGCTGGAGAAAAAAGAAGGACATAGCGACGCAAATCAGGAAGCAATGTTTCTGTAATGTTTAAAAAGTTAGATGGTAAACTAGAACAAATGAAGAAGATTACACTCGTTGTTCTGACGGTTGTGGCTACGGACATTTTGTGGGTTCCTTCGACTCCTGCCCAAGGTCAGCTGACCATCACTGTGCAGAGTTTAGGAATCAATGACAGCTCATATGTATACAATAAGCTCGCGATGCTTCGAAACGAGCCAGATTCGTCAATTCAATTATTGATAGCTGAGCTGTCCCCAATAAATAGTGTAACAAGAATTTCACCTGAGGAGTATGATAGACACTTGAAGGAGGTGCATATCATTTGGTGCATCAGAGCGTTACGCTATCTAACTGGACTCGACTTTACTGCCCGCACGCAACACAAGTTTGCCAAGGCTGAGAAGGAAAGATCCTACTTCTTAAGAGATAAGAACGGTCAGGTGGCTTTTTTCGCGGACCGGATGTCGCATGATGTGCTCTACATTGCGCCGCCGGACGCTCAATCGCAAATAATCTCGAAATGGAAGGCATGGTATCGTAAGCACTCCGGACATGTACATTTGAACAAGAAAACTGATTTTGATAATTGGTATTTCTGAGAAGGGATTCATGAAAAGTACTCATCAGGCTCGAACAACCCAAGTGATTTGTCCAAGCACGGAGCGAATTCAACAATGACATTACGTTTCCAACGCGTGATCGGCTCACTAACTTAACATTTTTGAAAATATCACTGGTACATCAATCGGTGTCAGGTCAATGCCGGAGCAAACCTTAATATCTGCATAGAAGGGAAGTCCCATAAGCAATATCGTAAAAGGTAAAGAGTCGCATAAAGTATTCAGACTAATCGAGGAGCAAATAACGCCAGGAGGCATCATCATGTTTAAGGTGTCTTTGTTTCTATTAATTCTCGGATCGTTAGCTTCTGCAATCGCTCAGGATTCGAAATCTCCCGGCGAGGTGGGTCGGTTCGTGATAAGAACAGGAGTCAATATTAGCCATTGGCTATCTCAGAGTGAGAAGCGCGGGGAAGAAAGGCGACACTACATGACTCAAGCTGACTTCGATTCCATTGCTTCGATGGGATTTGACCACGTCAGGATACCTGTAGATGAAGTACAATTGTGGGATTCACTCGGGGATAGAGAAGCTGAGGGCATCGGGCTGCTTCATAACGCGATACGCTGGGCAATCGCCGCAAGATTGCGAGTCATCGTAGACCTTCATATTATTCGAGCGCACTCCTTCAGTGCTGGGGTAAATAAATTGTGGACTGATCCTGCTGAACAGGAGAAATTATCCGGCATGTGGCGCCAGCTTTCAGACGAGCTGCATCAATATCCGAATGACAAGCTCGCTTATGAGATTCTCAATGAGCCTGTTGCGAACGTTCCGGAGGATTGGAACAAAGTCCTTAATAAGGTGATAGCCGCGATCAGGGTTAAAGAACCCGCGAGAAAGATCGTAGTCGGCTCGAACAGATGGCAGATTGCCGAAACCTTTCCTGAGCTGAGATTTCCTGAAAACGATTCCAATTTGATCCTGAGTTTTCATTTTTATACTCCAATGGCGCTGACTCACCACACTGCATCATGGACCCCTATTGCAGAGTACAACGGGCCGGTAAATTACCCGGGACAAGTGGTCGACACCTCATGCTACAAAGACTTGTCATCTGCGGCCGTCAAGTTCATGAGAGATGGAGCAAACGGCTATTTCACGAAACAAATCCTTGAAGAAAAGATGATGCCGGCGATAAAAGTCGCGAGACAATACCATTTGCAATTGTACTGCGGTGAATACGGAGTCTATCCGAGAATTCCGGATGATATAATGCTCCGATACTATAAGGATTTATGTCAGATTTTCAACGAGAACGATATCGCCTATTGCCATTGGAACTACAAGGCAGATTTCCCAGTCGTCGATAGTAATGGAACACCGGAGTCGAAATTGGTTTCGATATTGACGGAAAAATAGGAATTGACATCCTGCCAGAACCAGTCCAGTGGTCTATTAGTGGGAAGGCCGGATCATTGACTTGAGACTGATTCATCAATTGGAGGCAGGCGAAACGGAACAAGTCGAGCATGACAAGTTTGTGACTCAAGCCAGATGGTCTCTTGACATTCGCTAGCCCTGCATCAGCTAACTTGTCCAAGCGGGAATGAAGCAACATCCAATGAAGGAGAAAATGAAATGGATGTTTACGGTGAAGGGACTAACGGCTCAAGTTCTCTTAGGACGAATAATCTTACAGGACGATTCTGGATGATTTGCGCTATCGTTTATGTGGCCATGATATGCATCGCGTGCCCTGAATGTTCTGCGGCGGGTAGTCTAGACGTGGAGACAAATCATCAATACTGGTTAGGCATAGGTTTGGGTTTCGGTGGATGGAACACTCACTTCGCAGTTGGGAGCGACATCAGTTTTTCCTTTCTGGATATGCACAGTCAATACACAGTGCGATTGGGCCGTGTCGTGGGGATTGGAGGTACCAATTCTATTCTCGGTAATCCAAGCCAGATGTCAGAATACGGTCTCATGTACGGCAGAGTTGCCAGATTTAATGGCAGTTGTGCATCGGTTAGTGCTGGACTCGGATTGACAGTGGAGAAAACCACCCGATTTGGGATTCCGTTGGAGGCTGGGTTGTATGCCGGCGAACTGAATTGGCTTGGAATTGCACTCAAGATTTGTGCAAACATTTCTCCAGGTCCTGGACCAAGCAGGTCGTATTGGTGCGTGACACTCGGTCTATTGGTTGGCAAATTGCGTTGACGTGCTCCCAATTCCAATCAGGTCCACAAGCTTGATAGTCGCATAACCACGGATTACATTCTTCCATCGACAAAGGGCTGTGGGAATGATGTCGTGGATTACAATCATGAAGCGAATAAACGAAATGGTTCTTTAACCAAGCCAAAGAAGAATGATTAACGAATACGTTAACCAAGTAGGTTATGCGCAAGCAAAGATACATTTTGAGAAGGCGTTTTGCGGCACATCTAATCAACCCAGAGAGCCGTTTTATCTGGAAACTATATAGACAATAGTTGGGCCGCAATCTATAGTCGTGAGAGGAGAATCATGAGCAAGGTATTCGTAAACATCGGACTTAGCCTTGACGGCTACATGGCACCGGAAGGAATGACCATGGAGAATTGGGATAGACCCGAGTACAAGGACTGGGGCGCGAAGTGGGGTGCGCTGATGAGCTGGATCCTTAATCAGCAGTACTTCCGCGAGAACCTCAAGATCGGACCAGGGGGAGAGACCGGTCCGGTCAATGACATGCTTCGTAACACCACAGAGCGCATCGGCGCCAATATTATGGGTAAGCGAATGTTCGACGCCGGCGAGCGCAGTTGGCCAGAGGATGCCCCGTTTCACACTCCGGTATACGTTCTTACCCACGAGAAGCGTGAACCTTGGGTCCGACCGGGCGGGACGACGTTCTACTTCGTCAACGACGGCCCAGAGAGTGCCCTTGAGCAGGCTAGGGAGTCTGCGGGCAGTCGCGATATTCGCATCGCGGGCGGCGCGGACGTGATCCAGCAGTACCTAAACCTGGGCGTCATCGATGAGCTGGAGATCGCCCTGGCGCCGGTGGTGTTCGGTGGTGGGAGACGCCTTTTCGAGAACCTACGCGAGCCGGTGCAACGGTTTCGAATTGACAAGGTGCATGAAAGTCCGGCTGCTACACACTTGCGCTATGTGCGTGATTAATTGAACGGGCGGCCTAACAAGAGCGTCCGTATGTCATCTATCGGGCTCTTCTTGTTGTGCCGCAAAACGCGATTGATATTGAACTTTGCCTGCGCATAACAGGACCCGTATTGTCACGAAGTGACGCCTTCGGCGAAAGTGGAGAGTAGAGAAGAAGTAAGATAGAGTGATAGACAGGAAAACCTCCTCGTCGCCAACTGAGTTGATTGCTCAAGATACATCACTAAATGATCCGAAGATTAGAGGAATGTGATTATGAAACCACTACTCATTCTACTCTCAATAGCAGCGGGCTACTTCTTGCCAGTTTACGCGATTAAATCGCTCTCACTCTTCGTTGTGGCAATTTTATTTGCTCTGTATCTTGGGTGGGAGATCCCGTATATCATGAGCAAAATTTCACTGGCCCGCGATGAGGATTTGAATAAGGTAACCGTAAGAACAAGAATTTCATTGGTTGGGACGAATAGTCAATCATTATGGATCGGTATCTTTTTTTGCGTAACAGCTTTAACGAGTCTTGTGAAGGTTGCTCTGGTTCACCATGAAATTGGTCAGGTGGGTATATTTCTTCTTGCATTTGGAGCCCCTGCTGTAATCAAGGTATACGACTTTAGGTCCGGCTTGAAAAGGTCATAACCAAAAGCGTACAGTTGCATTAAGCACCAACTTACAAAGGGCGGCTCGTCGAACGATGGGTTCCTTTGGAAAACGGTTAACAGAAACGGTCCCATCCGAAGTAGTGTTACAAGAGTACCTACCCGGATAGGTTCTACATATATACTGGAGCAGGTCGAGGCTAATTTTTTTTGTTCGTGATTTCTTATTGGGATCTACGGGGTGTCGCGTGAGTTGCGTTTGACTTGTGGTCGGGGTAAATTTCTGCAATTATTCAGGTTGCAATACCATTGGCCCTATTAGAGAGAGAGCCTTGCTACGTAAAAGGGTGGAGTTTTGTCGGCAAAAAATGTCATGATAGGAAAGTCCCTTATTACATGACTCATTTGTCATTAGAGTGTAAGAAAACAATAAATGGAGTGGAGGAAATGAAAGATTACTTGCTGATCATAAAGACCGAGGGAAGCGTTTGGACCGATCTTTCCAAGGAGCAACTGCAGATGCATCTCGAACATGGTACCGCTTACATAGGAAAGCTTTTAAAAGATGGGAAGCTGAAGGGAGCCAATCCCATCGACAAAGGGAGCCGCATAGTGACCGAGAGCAAAGGAGTCATGAGAGATGGGCCGCTCAATGAAACCAAGGAAGTGGTTGCAGGCTATTTCCATATCGTTGCAAAGGACATGGACGAAGCGGTCGATATTGCCAAGGGCAATCCTATATTCAAAGACATTCCGACAAAAATCGAGGTTCATCCGATGATGCCCATCGGAGGGTGAGAAGATACGGTGCAGGCGAAGGAGTGATCCATGGCCTAATACGACAGGGTGATGGGTTGCATTCTTAGCTCCCTGCAGTGCGGTCATTCACGGAAGTTTCTATCGGGAACTCACGTGCCCGCAAAAAGTGATCCAGCTAGGAAAGCATTCATAGATGTCTGCTACGCCTGGTGCATCTATGAATAGCTAGCTCTCATTAGGACTGATTTAGAGAAGTAAAAAGAGCCTCAACGTTTTAAGTCGTACATCGATGCTTACCCGTACATGATGGTACTATCCTGGATGAGATAGAGATTTGTGGATTTTTTTATTGGGTGAGAAAAGGGGTCTAATGGGGTCGTGTTGCTATTCCGTCGTAGACTATGCCAAGCTTGATAATTGCCCAACTGCCACTTACATTCCTCCCTCGACAAAGGGCTGTGGGAATGATGTCGTGGACTACAATCAAAGGAGGTTGAAGTATGAAAAAGTATTGTATGCTTCTTTGCTCCCTCCTGTTTGTTGCTTGCACTACCACGGGTCCGTCATCGAATCTTTCAATCCAGTCAGGGACCTACACAGGCACTTTCTCTATCATGAATTATGTGGGAACCGACAGTCCTTCGACGCAACAAAGCCAAACCACTTTTACTTTCTCAGATACTGGATGGTACACTTGCGGAGGTGGACTCGTGCCGACAGGCGGAGGGAAATATAATGTCACAGGCGACTCATTGTATTTGCAAGATATGGTAGCTCACCTTGCTATCTTTGACTGGACACTTATACTTAATGGATCATTTCACGGGAAGGTAGATGGAAACAAGTTAACCCTAACACAAGACGACAAAGCGTACCATCGCTATCGGAATATTGTGATTACTCGTCAATGAGAGGAGTTTAAAACGGCGGCTAACAACCGCAAAAAAGGATGCTCGACTATTACGTATCATGGTTCTCGCTCCATCCCGCGCACATTATGTCAAGAAGGAGCGTGCCACGAACGTGATTCGCGCGGACGTTAGTCGCAATCGCCTTTCGCTAATGCATGAAGGGAGGCGCAAGTGGAAAAGGTAGTTAGACTTCTTTCAGTGATCTTTTGTTTGTCTTCCATGACGGGTTCGTCGCTGGCCCAGTGGGTTCAGACCAGCGGCCCTCATGGCGGAAATGTGACCTGTCTCGCATCGTCGGGTGGCAATGTATTCGCCGGCACCTACATGGAAGGAGTCTACGTCTCAACCGATGGCGGCTCCACATGGTCTCTCATAAGTTCAGGCATGCTGGTGCCGTCCATTACCTCCCTCGCGTCAACTTCAGGCAGAGTGCTGGCAGGAGGCTTATCCGGGGGAATCTATATTTCCGGTGACGAAGGCATATCGTGGAGCACAGTCAGCACTGGTCTCACAAATACCTTGGTGACATCTCTGGCGGTCGCTGTTTCCGGCGCCGGAGACACTACTGTCTATGCGGGCACATATCAGGGGGTATTCCTCTCAACTAACGCAGGTTCGTCGTGGTCTAAAGTCGCTTCCGGCCCCGACACAGGCAAAGTGTCGGCTATCGCGGTGTCGGGCCCAGATGTTTTCGTTGGAACGGACACTAGCGGCGTTTTTCTCTCGACCGACAACGGAAGCGGTTGGGTACCTGTAAACAGCGGACTCACCGACATGCATATCACCGCTCTTGCTTGCGTCGACGATAATGCAGGCGGCAATGAGCTTTTCGTCTCGACCCCCTTTGCGGGAGTATTCCTTTCAACAAACAACGGCACAAGCTGGACACACGTTAGTCTTGGGGATTCACCTGTCTACTCTTTTGCTTCATCTGGCGGATTAGTGTATGCAGGCACCGATAGCGGTGTTTTCGTTTCCACCGACAACGGAACGAGCTGGCATGCAAGCAGCACCGGACTCACCCAACCTTCAGTCACTTGCCTCCTCGTTGCAGGCCGTCAGATATTTGCAGGGACTTTTAACGGAGGAGTGTTTCTGTCGGGGGACAACGGCTTAAGCTGGAAGGCAGCCGGATTTGTCAACACATCAATCCTCGCGCTTGTTTCCTGTGAGAACGAACTCTTGGCTGGTATCGATGAAGGCGGGATATCGGTGTCGACAGACGGAGGTACTACCTGGAAAGAGTCTGCCAAATGGGATCTGTCAATAAATGCTGTTGCTGTGTCTAATGATCGCCTGTTTATCGGGGCTGGACAGTACGGAGTCTATTACTCAAACGACTCCGGCGCTACCTGGATGTAATTGAAAAAAGGATTGTCCGACACACTTGTCTTATCTCTTGCCTCCCACAACGGGGATGTTTTTGCCGGGACGCCGTCGGGAGTTTTCTTCTACGACAGTAGCGAATCAAGTTGGACGCAGACCGGTCTCTCGGGACCATACGCGTATGCAAGCTACATCTTCGTGAATGATACGGTGATGTTTGCAGGCGGTATGATGGGGACCTACCGTTCTTCTGACAACGGTTCCACCTGGAAGGAGACGAACTCGGGGCTGCAGGATGTATTTAGCGGCGTGCAGTCCCTTGTCATAAGTGACACGAGGCTCTTTGCTGGAACTGGCAAGGGTGTGTATATTTCCACCAACAACGGCGATAGCTGGGAATCAAAGGGACTCAGCAACAATTCCGTGTTGTCGCTCGCCTGTTACGGAACAGATTTGTTCGCCGGGACTTCCCACAACGGTGTTTTTGTTTCCACTGACACTGGCTCGACCTGGACGTCTGTCAGCGCCGGACTTCCGAATGCGTCAATCGATGCGCTTGCACTGTCGGGCAAGGACCTTTTTGCGGGAACTTCTCAGTCAAATAGCCACTCGGCGTTCGGAGTTTGGCGTCGTCCTCTCTCTGAAATGATAACAGAAGTCGGCGACAAGCCGCAACCGGTTCCCTCCAGCCTCGCTCTTTCGCAGAATTATCCAGATCCATTCAATCCCACCACAACCATAAGCTACGACCTGCCACAACGAGCATTCGTTCAACTTGACGTCTATAACGCTCTTGGCCAGTTGATAACACGACTGGTGAATTCCAGCCAGAACCCGGGTCATTATGAAGTGAGATTTAATGCAACAAATTTGCCTGGTGGAATTTACCTCTACAGACTTCAAGCAGGCACCTTCATGCAGGTGAAAAAGATGATCCTGATGAAATAAATTCTCAAGAATAGTTGGCGCTCAGGTAGGCGGATCTCACGGTCCGCCTTTTTGTTTTGAGCCTCATCCTTCTAATCGCTACCTCACGTCTCAAACATCTTTCTACTCCGGGTACTACCGGAACAGCGACCACGATGCTCTGATTTTATTCTTCGATTTGAAAACGTCTCTACTGGCGGTTGAGTTGTAACCTCAACGATCTGAATTACCAAGGTTGATAATCGCAAAGCTACTGGTTACATTAGTCCGTCAGGCGAAATCTAAGACGGCAATGGATCGCCGTCGTCCGAACAAGGGCTGCTCCGGATCCTCCAAGTACTCCTCATTCCAGACATCGACAAAACCACACGGTGTCATATCATGCTCAAGGATTTATTAGGGACTGAATGATGCCATTAAGTTTGCACGGCGGAAAGATAATAACAGTGAATAGCACCCCCTAAATATGAAGGCAAACATGAGAAGTAATATCACGGTAACAATCGCGGCATTGGTCACAGTAGCATTGTTGTTTGCAGGCTGCAAAAAGGATGAGGGTGGCCCGTTAACACCAGCAAGAAAAATCGAAGGGACTTGGAAAACAGCTCTTCCTGTAGAGTTTCATATTAATACAGACTTTTGTGCAGATTCGCTTGAACTCGTGGCAACGGAGGATAGAACTGTTACAATGGAAATAAAAGAGACGAGTAATTACACCGTTGATATTACATTAAGCTTTACCGAATCTAATTTTACTCCAATAAGTCAAAACTGCAACCCTACGGGGTATGTACCTGACGTATCACCGATGTACTTACGCGGTGATGTATCAGGGGCACAACTGACGATTCTGGATTCGCAGTATAAGTTACTAGGGGTCTTTACGTTTACGACGGATTTGATGCAGGGGACGTGGGGCGATCTCTGGTGTAGTGCTTACTGTCAGGATGTCTACACTGAAACAAACGCATTAAAGCTAATTTTGCAGCGTTAAAGGGAAATCAAATCGAAGACCGTATCGCCTAACACAGTGCAGGTTGTTCTGGGGCACCCACAAGGAGTGGTCCTAAATTCATCCGGATTGAACTTGCCACAAGCCCTTGCCGCAAGACAATGCGATCCATGAATTGAATGAAAGTGTGTGAGGTCAACAAGGGTCTCAACCAGATTACCTTGCAAAGGTCCTATTACGTACATGTTGATACCATAAGGACGAAGTATAGACCTGCGGGTTTGTTTGTCGACTAGAAAAAGGATGGCTCTAATGGGCTTAGAGCCGGGTTGCCTTTAATTTCCTCTCCGGCTAAATTTCTGCAAGTATTTAGGGCTGAAAAGTGGTAAGCAGTAACTCAACAATCAAAGAAGAAATAAACACATATATGTGTGTCTTTACACTAGTTAGCCACGAGCGCCACGCAAGGAATCGTTAATGAATAGATTGTATATCATAATCGTTCTTTCAGCGTTAGGCCTTTACTACGGCTGCTCAGCGAGTAATTCAACGTTGAATACTCATTTTCAAAACACAGTTGATAGCCTAGCTGTTCGGCCAGTTCGATTAGCTACGTTATCTTATCTCTTCAGGAGAAGTTACGGTTCCTGGCCCAACTCACTTCAGGAATGTTATTATCTCTGGGGAGATTCCATTTCCTCTCTGCTAGCGGGCCAAGACACATCTTATATAACAATTCAGTTTACGCCATTGAATCAAGATTCCTTGAAGATCCAGTTTTCAATGGTCCCGTTTAGCATCGCATCGACCGAGTTCCGCAGATTCAGTGGAACTATCTACGTTGTGCCGACCGACTCAATGCATATCGTTGTGGCAGATGGCTCTCTAAGTTGGATGAGCGTCCATCATGCTGATTTGAGCTTAGGTATCAATATTAGAGTCAATAGCGGTCAGCTTGTGTTTCCGCTCGACTCCCTTAATGCTTTGAAAGTGAGATGTTTCAAGCGTGGTGCCAACGGATAGCAATCAAAAAGAAGACGCTCATCATTATGTATATGTCGAGTCTGCTTCATGGCGCGCGTATTCCGCGAAGAAGGAGCGCGGCACGAACGTGATGCGGCAACACGTTAGGCGACACGCGTCAATCGAATTAATGCTTGTAGCTATACGAGGATCTAAATGCTATTCCGATATGTAGCCGCATCAATTATCATCTGGCTTGCAAGTGTTTTCTATAATGCGTCAGATCCAGCCCCCCAACAAGCCAGACTCGATGAGGTTTCGTTTTATCTGCCGCTCAAAATCGGCAACACATGGACTTACAATGTCGAGGGGATACTAAATGGGATGCATACTTTCTTCCAGTTGCGAGTCAGGATTAATGACACTTTGAGACACAGTGATGGGTCACTTCTTTTCTCGCATGGCGAATACTTCAACGAAGAAATCCGAGGCGATTCCTTGAAACAGTATGTCACTGGATACTACACCATAAGGGACAGAACAATTTACAATTACAATTCGGCAAGCGATTCTGACCTCTACCACAGGCCAACCTACGCAGTCCCCCTCCTCAAGGCACCTTTGGCAGTAGGTAACGAGTGGGAATATGATCGCGACGAGAGGGTGTCATCATACAGAATCGCCTCAATTGGCCAACTCACATTCAGAGGTACACCGATAGATAGCGTGGTCTTGGTTGTGGGCCATTGGTCTGATGTCGTTGATTCTTCATGGTACGCTCCTGGAATTGGTTTGCTCAAGGAATGTGTTGGGAATTCCAAAGACTTCAGAAAAGTCTCAACTCTACAAGATTTCAGGGTTACGAAATGACAACGTTCATGATGGTACGCGCGTCGTCTAACAGGTGGCAAAAAGACGCTCGTTATTATATATATCGAGTTCGCCCGCCTTCCGCAAGTCCCGCCTTGCGGGACGGCGGACAGGCTTCATGGCACGCGCATTGGGAAGAAAAAGGATGCGCGGCGCTGCATTGTTGCTGCGGACGATACGACGACACGCTCGACAAGGTAAGCCATTCCGTGGTTCAGTTTAAACTTGAAAGTGTATAAACGAATGAGAATGCTGGCATATTCAATTTTCGTGATTGCAGTGGCTGTTAATGTTGGAATGGCACAATCCGACTCTCTTCAATGGAGTCATTTGGTAAAGAGCCACGATACCACAGAAGTCTTTTACGATGACTACATAAACTCATTCTGGTGTAGCTACGGTCCACCGCTGGTCTTTGTTGACACCATAATCGTTGTGCAACCCAATCAAGGAATCACGGCTCCGATTCCAGTGCAGGGCTTAAAGGCCTTTGTAGATTCAATTAAGTACCCACCACTCGCACTGAGGGCGGGGGTTATGGGCGTTGTAATTCTGACAGCGAGCATTGATTCGTTTGGCCTTGTTCATGATGTGAAGGTGAAACAAAGCAGTGCCGAAATTTTCAACAAGAACGCAATCACCGCGCTCGAAAACGCTCGATTCACCACGCCAATGATAAAGGGACACTCAACAGACGTTCGCATTGCGATTGTTCTTTCCTTTGCCATCCAGAGGAGGAAAAATGTTGAGATTGATAAAATCATAGTGGACAGAAGCGCATGTTTAGGAACGTGCCCATCGTACACAGTTACCCTCGATAAAGATGGCACTGTGCTCTATGACGGGCGTTACTATGCGAAGAGGGCTGGTAAATGGAAGGCACAAATGGATAAGTCTCAGTTTGTTGGCATCACTTCACTCCTTTTTGCCATTCGCTTCTTCGAAATGAAAGAGACCTATGCCACAGGAGCCACCGACCTTCCCTGGATTACAATCACGGTCAAGACACCAAACGAGACCAAGAAGGTTAGCACCGACTACTATGCCCCTTTGGGTGAGATATCAGTATTGGTTGATTACGCAACAGAAAATCTTAAGTGGGAAAAAGTTGAACAGTGACCATATAAAAAGACTTTCTTTCGCCAATCGATTGAGCACGGATGCCCAACAACGGCAATTCACGACGCTCGATTTGACAATGGTGATGGAGAGCGAATTACTGAATTTGAAGTAGTACATCGATCGGGGCAGGTCAAGGTGATCACCTTGTAAAGGCAGCACAACTTAGGTAAGTGCGCTGCGGCAAGGAAGATTCTACCTGCTTTGCATCTTAAACTTATGACTGCTTAGTTTGTTCGCATTAGATTATAGAGATGGAGGCTGATGTGGTGGAAAAGAATTACGATTACCACAGTTTATGGAAACCGTATAAGCTCCTTATGCTTCTGGCTATATCCGGCTGGCTCGCAGGGTGTACAAGCCCGTTTCTTCAAAAGGAAGAAGTTGCACGACTCAGCGGGATCGAAAAACAGCAGACCACCGTCATATATTTCAAAAAACAGTTCAAGTTTTCTGTCGGCGGCGGTCTTGAAGTTACCTTGCATAAGGTTATCAAAGTCGGATCGAATACAAACGCCATCCCAGATCTCCTAGAAACGACCGACTCCCCAACCTATAGGCTGACCGATTTTTACGGAAGGATCATCAAGAGAAATGGCGATGTGAAGAACCTTGACGAGAACGACGTGGTCACCGTCAACGAGAGCGATAAGAGCGTTGTCACTCAAAGTGTTAGTAAAATGCTCAGCGTAAATGGAGAGGTTGCGGATGGCGATATGATTGAAGAGGTCGACGTGCATGTCAACGATTTGCCCGAGCTCGGCATAAGCTTTTCACTGGATGAAATTGGCAACGGGGAGAACATTACGTGTCTGATAGATGTTCCGGACCACAGCGCGTTATACTACAGGATCGTAAACGATTCGACCACTCCTAGGGTTGATTCAATTAAAGGAGGAAAAGAGTACTCGTTTCATTGGAATACATATGTTCCGAAGGAGGAAACTTCTACTCTAGCTGCATTGGACAATTATCCCGAGATAGTTGCAGCCGTACGAGACAGCGCTACGCTGAAAGAAAGACCATTTTCATGGGAAGGCCTTGGAGACTGGTACCTTAAACAGATGTCCGAAAAGGCCCAATACGATTCCACGGTCAGAAAAACCGCAGAGGAAGTGACAAAAGGTCTCACGAACGATAAGGAGAAGATGGACGCAATCTTCAACTATTGCCAGAGGTACATTCGCTTCGAAGAAGTCTACCTGAAAAAAGGCGAGGAATACATTCCGCACGACTGCGCCTCGATCCTTGCAAATAAATATGGAGACTGCAAAGACTATTCGTGTCTTATGTATTCAATGGCAAAGAGTGTCGGCCTGAACCCTAATTTTGCCCTCTGTGTTCGGGGGAGAGGAGATCACTTCTTTTCAGACCTGCCCGTGGATCAGTTCAACCACGACGTGGTTCATTATGAATTTGGTGGGACAGATTGGTGGTATGATGGGACGAACAAACAGGGGATACCGGGATTGGTTTCAAGCGATCTAATAAACCAGCCCGCTCTTATTCTCGAGCAAGGGAAATCCCGGCTGGTGACCATCGAAGAGTCGGAAAATGATCTATTATCTATATCCGGAAAACTTGTACAGGAGGAAGACGGCTTCGTTGGGAAGCTCACTATCGTATTGAAATATCAATACGCGGTGGATTTTCTCTTCACGGAATCACAGCTTAATAAGGCGAGAATGCAGGAATCCGCGACAAAGTGGATTACGGAGACACTGAGCCCGACCGCGGAGGTAAAAGAAATCACGTGGAGAACGAAACCCGATGCGTTCGTCCTTGATGCAACCGTTGAACTTCCCAACTCGGCATCCTTGATCGGAGGTACCGTCTACTCGAGCTTTCACCGTCTCTTTCCACTTCTTTTCCCGAGCGAGCTTTCAGGAATCGACACGACGAGTGTTTATTATTTTCCGTATTACGATAAGGTCGACTTGCGTCTCAATATTAGACCGGCAAATGCCGACTCGACAAAAGGCCAGGTCGTGGAATATAAATACGCGATTGATCCCGGCCCGATTGACTCCGCTCATCAGTCGCAGTTCAAGAAGACGTTTCATGAAATCTCCGATGAATTTAATAACACACTCAAACTGAATGCGGAAAAATAAATTGAAAACGATATTCACATTTTTGATGGTAGCAATATGTCTCAACGCCGCGCAGGGTCAGGGGTATTTTCGGAGTCTTCCGGATTTGCAGCTGCAGAACGCAATTACGCCGGATAAATTTCCCGACATGGACGCGATAATACTAACGAAGGAACAAAGTACCACACTCACATACCAGGATATCTATTTTTACGGCACCCGGCTCAAAGTCCCGAACACATCCCATACTATCGTCATCATTGTGAAAGTCTTGGATGATATTGCCGTGCACCGGTATGCAGATGTTGAGTTCAGATATAGTGAGCGCCTCGGAAACCTTTACCCGAATTCATATTTCGTTCGCGCAAGAGTCCAGAAGCCTGACAGTACGGTAATTGAGATGCCAAGTGAGAATGTCCAAAACATCGCTGAGGTCAAATCGGCCGACAACACTCCGCTGGTTCGCAAAGTAGTTTTCAAGATACCAAATGTTTCTCTCGGAGATGTGATCCAGTACGAATACGGATATTCTGACATCTTCTCGTATTCGACGGGGGGATTGTTCTATTACAACGACAAAGACTTCATATTGTATTCCAGCTTGTACATCACGGTTCCTAAATCGGACAGTATAAGGTATTTCAGCTTTCCGGAAAACGAAATCGGTCACCCCAAGATAGTACAACAGGCCAGCCTCCATGGGGATGAGAAGACATATTTCTGGAGCGTCGCAAACTTAAGAGCTTATCCAAGTGAGCCGTTTCCATATCCATTTGAAGCCTCGGCGTTCCTGACGGCGTTCGTTGCGGGCCATGAAGCGGAAGATTCGCTGCAAGCGTGGAACAACCTTTCGAAGAGCTTCTTCAATGATTTCATAGACAAAGGCCATGTCGCCGGTGGCGATTTCGAAATCTTGGACCTTCCGAAAAACGGCTACAACCCTGATCTCGGTTTCAAGGGGGTCGACAGTGTTTATACACACCTAAGAAAATATTTTGTTCTCTCCTCGTACAACTCGCTATATCCGCTGAGCTCGAACGTCGATGGGCTCTTTGACTCGAAGAGAGGTGACGCCTCAGATCTATCGTACCTGATGTTCAAGATAGTCGAAAAGTGGGGGATAAAAGAGAACATTGTCTGGATCCGTGACCTCAGAGATGGTCCATTCGAGCCAACTGTGCCGACCCGGACATGGTTCGACCGATGTGGACTATTGGTAACTATAGACGGGGAGAAGAAATTGTATGACTTCGACCGTTCCGTTCCTTCTTCTTATGAATTACCGTGGTTCAGTCACAATATCAATATTGTGGTCGTGGGGGAAGACAGTTGTTACAACATGATAGTAAAGGAACCTGCCGGCCGGAACCTAAACTTGTCGTACGAGAAACATGATATTACTTTCACAAAGACGAACGAGATCAAGGATTCGCTCACGATAGGTTTCAGAGGAAGGCCGGCACAAGAACTGAGAAACTTGTACTACGATGATAATCTTAGTGATATTGAGAACAGCGTAAGATCCAGCGTGTCGGGAAACCATTTTTCGAAGGTCGACTCGGTTTGGATTAACGATTTCCTGAACCAGCGAGACTTGAGGGAGACGGTTACCGGTTACGAAAAGGCAAAACTACAGAGTGTGGACTCCTTTTTGATTTTCAAGCCTGACAACATCATCATGAGGCATTTCAGGGATGAGATTTTCACGACGGACAGGCATAACGCGCTTTACTTCGGGGTGCCTCTCCAGTTTTTGATACATTGGGGTATCAAAGTGCCTCAGGGCTATTTGTTATTAGACACAGTCGCGAACGAGTCGCCAACCAATTTTCACGACTGCTCTGCGAATCTAAATATCTATCAGATTCCAGATGGGATCGAAATTGCAGCCGAAGTCAATATACTCGATGTTTACTTTGACAGCCAAAGTTATAAGGGTTTTCTGGATTTCCTTGACCGAGTTATGAACCGCATCAACAAAGCTGTAGTGTTCAAAAAGCAATAGTTCCATTTCATTTAACTGTAGGTCTTCAATGTCAACTGGACAGTTCAGCTATTTTGCTAAGAGACGGTTCTTGAGTAATTGTTTGTGATAGGTTCTAGGGTTTTCTACCTCTCGCTGTTCTTCGGTAGATTTTTTCTCTACTGACGTGTCCCCTAAGAGTGCTCCAGTCCTCGCTCGTTGATTTGTTTGATAATTAGCTAGGCAGCATTTACATTCTCCCGTCGACACAGAAGGGCTGTGGGAATGATGTCGTGGATTACTATCAAGAAGAAGATAAACGAAAGAGTTCATTATCGAAGTCGAATAAGGATGGTTAGCGAATACGTTAACCAAATAGTTAATTGCCATTTGCAGCTGGACTGAAATGAAATATTCATTACTTTTACTGTCATTGACTGCTTGCGTGGTTGGCTGTACTCGACCGCCCGGCCAAGTAGACATATCTTCTGCCGAAGAGTACCATGTTATCGCGACAGTAATAGACTCCCTCTATCGTCCATCTCACCAGGGCGCGCCGCTCATATTCATAGACTCTACTATAGTCCAATCGTCAGTCGATTCCACGATTAAGATGTTTAAAAGAGGAGACTCTGCCTCAAATTATCTCGACCTCTTTGCGACAGACAGCTCATTCTTTGAGGGAAGAGACTCGGTTGAGTTGCGACGCGACTTCGACTCGAAGAATCGACAACGATGGATCCTTTTCGCGGACTCCTTGAGGCCAAAAACACAACTCATTTTCCAGACGTCGGATCAGGTGAATTCGGTCTTTGCATTAACAACGGGAAATTCTTGGGCAGTCTTCCGCGATAAATACCACACGAACCTTGGCTTCATGGAGGTGTCTAGGGTTGGCTTCAATTCAAAACTTAACAAGGCGGTCGTATATGTTGAACGCTATGCTGGTTATGAAAATGCGGAAGGCACTTTTGTTTTTCTACTTAAGCTGAATGGCCAATGGATCATCCATCGGCAATATATGAAATGGATATCTTGAATGTCCACCTCGCAAACGGGCGAACCCTTATAGACTGTATCACGACGCTCGATTTGACAATGGCGATGATTGATATGGACACTGAATGTGAAGTGGTACATCAATTGGTGGCAGGTCAACAACTGATCAACAATTAGGATCAATAACAAATGACCAAAATATTACTGGCGTTGCCTTTTTGGGTCCTGCTATGCGAATCAGGGTTTGCTCAATACCCATTTGAAAAGTACAAAGCACCTCCGGAACGAAACGTTCCCAAATGGGTTGATTCCACGAGTGAATCCGACGACGAGAAGTTTGTCGAATCGACCTCTTTATCTCTGAATACTGTATTTCCAGGCAGCGATAAATGTGACATTCGAGTAGAACCGCCTGAGGAGAATGTGTCTGATGACGATGACATCTCAAAAATAAGCATATTTCGGAACGACAGGCTCGTCCAAACATTTGTGGATAGTAGTGCTCCTCGCATGTATTTTTCTTGGGGAATTACGGCTCTGGCGGATTATAACGGAGACGGACTTACCGACATACGAATAGTGGTTCCGTACATGACAAACGGGCTCGGACTGGATGAGTGGGATATTTATCTGATTCAGAACAGGGACGGGCATTTCACGAAAATTGCTTTTCATAATCTATATAGTGCTGAACGTCCTGAGCGGGACATGGACAACGATGGTCATTTCGTGGTTATTGGTATGGAACTCGAGGAATACAAAGAGCACAATTATTTTGTGTACAACTTGTACAAATTTAGTGGTGACAGCTTGTTAAGTGTGAGCGATCGGTTCGGATATCCTCTCATGTATCGGTTCTTAAAAAAAACGAATTATAAGGTCGCGAAAGATGTTCCAGACTGGATCCGAAGTACCTTTTTGCTCTCAAAACCGAAGGAATATACTGTTGATGAAGGCACCAGATACTGAGAAGATAAGGTCTGCCGATGTTGATTAGGAAAACACAAAGTGAACAAGGATGAATCCATCAGGACCAAATTCCGTTCAGCATTACAGCAAGAAGATAGTTGGTGAGGCACGAATCGATTGAGGCTCCCCAGCTTCATAAGGAACTCATTGCAGTTTGTCGTCTAATATTATGATACAAATACGACGCTCGATTTGAGAATGGCGATGCTTGGTTGTGACCCCCGTAACTTGGTCCATTTTGAGTGAGAAAAAAAGGGTACATTTGCACTAACAAAATGGAGCCTACAGGACATGAAGAAACGATTCACGGAACAGCAGATCGTCTTTGCCCTCCGGCAGGCTGAAGCAGG
>DATCTN010000005.1 GCA_036567965.1 Candidatus Kryptoniota bacterium | reverse complement strand
AGTGACATTGACAAATTCTCTTACTGTCATTCCCGTCCGACCGCAGGATCGGCGGCCGGATCGTGGGGACGTGCTCTTAGCGGGAATCTATCTCCATTCTCAACCATGGATTCCCGATAGGAGCGTTCGGGAATGACATTTGTGTTTTTTTGAACGGCGTAGAATACTCAACGATGGGACATTTCAATAGCGTCAAAATAGCCCACTACCGAAATTTTTTGTAGTTTGTTTCTGGCCAAGCAACTAAATTTGGTGGAAGTTCGCGTTGCCCCTTAAACAATTTGATAAAGATTCATTGTCCTAATTTCTTTCTAATGACGGTGCCTGTTGGTGCAATTCATTAATCTCAACTTGCGGTCTTTCTTCGTGTCATTCTCACGCAAGGTGTCGGCACAGCTGGGCGAGGTACTTTGAATTCGCAAGCATTCCGGCGAACATTCCGTTGCACGCGACAATTTGCCGGGCGATGGAATTGACCCCTGGAATCGTGATCGAGTCATGATGAGGCGATGAAGCTCTCACTCCCGAACATACTTCCCAAGATAATTCCTGCGGTCCAGCGAGGTGCTTTTAAAGCGGACATTTCGCCCGGCCTTCTGAGAGCAGCGACGCTCGCACCGGATGAGCTGTATACTCATCTGAACTCTTCACCGCAGGGACTCACTTCCGAGGAGGCCGAGCAGAGACTTGAAGAGCATGGCCCGAATGTGGTGGTACGGGAGAAGGGAAACGCCTGGCTCAAACTTTTGAAGACTGCGCTGATAAATCCTCTCGTAATCCTTCTTGCTGTCCTCGGGACGATTTCATTCCTGACACAGGACATCGAAACCGGAACAATCATATGTTCCATGGTATTGCTCGGGATCGTCCTGAGGTTCGTCCAGGAATTCCGGGCCGATACCGCAGCCGCGAAATTGAAAGCGATGATTCGCGTGACCGCGACCGTCGTCCGCGACGGGACGGCCGCCGAAATACCTCTCGACCAGATCGTCCCGGGCGACGTCGTTAAGCTCGCGGCCGGAGATATGATTCCTGCGGACGTCCGTCTGGTAACGTCGAAAGATCTTTTCGTAATCCAGAGCAGCCTTACGGGTGAATCTCTTCCTGTCGAGAAGTTCGACGTCGTGGAGGACGGCACGGTGCGGTCGGCAATTGAGGTCCGTAATCTATGCTTCCTCGGCACTAGTGTCGAAAGCGGCAGCGGGACCGGAGTGGTTGTCCACACCGGATTCGACACTTACCTCGGCGGAATGGCGGGCCTGATTACCGGCCAGGTACAGGAGACAAGCTTTGACAAAGGCGTCAAGAAGTTTACGTGGCTAATGCTGCGCTTCATGTTCGTGATGGTGCCTTTCGTGTTTTTTATCAACGGCATTACGAAGGGAAACTGGCGCGAAGCGTTTTTCTTCGCTCTCGCGGTCGCGGTCGGACTCACTCCTGAAATGCTTCCGATGATCGTCACCGTCTGCCTTTCGAAAGGCGCCATCGCGATGTCGAAGAAGAAAGTGATCATAAAACGGCTGAACTCGATCCAGAATCTCGGCGCGATGGACGTCCTCTGCACCGACAAGACGGGGACACTCACTGTGGACCACGTCATCCTCGAGCAGCACTGCGACGTTGTGCAGCAGGAAGACGAGAACGTGCTGATGATGGCTTATCTAAACAGCCATTTCCAAACCGGTTTGAGAAACATTCTGGATCGCGCGATACTCGCCCGCAAGGAAGTACCTGAACGGATTCACCTGCCCGATCATAAGAAGGTCGACGAAATACCGTTCGACTTCTCGAGAAAAGTCATGTCTGTTGTCGTCGAGCTGCCCGATTCCAAAACGCGAATGATAACTAAGGGAGCTCCTGAAGAAATCTTCAGAAGGTGTACTGATTTTGAAATCGACGGAGAGATCCACCCGATCGATCCCGTGCTGATCACCGATCTGAAAGAGGAGTACGAACGTTTGAGCAGCGACGGGTTCCGCGTCCTCGCGCTTGCGTACAAGGACCTGGAAAGAAAGCAGGCGTACACCAAAGACGACGAAAGCGGAATGATCTTGAAAGGATATCTCGCGTTCCTCGATCCTCCGAAAGAGACCGCTTTACCGGCAATCCGGGCACTTCAAAGTCACGGCATCACCGTGAAGGTCCTGACAGGCGACAATGAGCTTGTGACAAGAAAAATTTGCAGCGAGGTCGGGCTGGAGGTCGAGCACATCCTCCTCGGCGGGGAAGTGTCCCAGCTTTCGGACGAGGATCTCGCGCAGGTGGCAGAAAGAACCACGGTTTTTGCGAGACTGTCGCCCACCGATAAACAGCGGATTGTGAAAGCACTGCAAAGCAAAGGCCACGCGGTCGGTTTCGTGGGCGATGGCATCAACGATTCGCCGGCACTGAGAGCTGCAGACGTCGGCGTGTCGGTGGACTCCGCCGTAGATATCGCGAAAGAATCCGCGGATGCGATCCTTCTCGAGAAGAGCCTGATGGTCCTGGAAGAAGGAGTGCTTGAAGGAAGAAAAGTCTTTGCGAACATCCTTAAGTATATCCGCATGGGCGCGAGCTCTAATTTTGGAAATATGTTCAGCGTACTCGGCGCCAGCATCTTCCTACCGTTCCTTCCGATGATGCCGGTCCAAATCCTGACGAACAATCTGCTCTACGATATTTCGCAGACGTCTATACCGACCGACGAGGTCGATGTGGAACAAGTAGCGAAACCCAGACCCTGGTCTATCAGCGAGCTATCAAGATTCATTCTCTTTATCGGGCCGATCAGCTCCGTGTTCGACTACAGTACATATTTCATAATGTTATATGTTTTTAACTGTTGGAATCCGATTCACGCGCCACTTTTCCAGACCGGTTGGTTTGTTGAGTCCCTTTTGACTCAGACTCTGATCATTCATGTCATCCGAACGAATCATATACCGTTCATCCAGAGCCGCGCCAGCTGGCCGCTAATGGTGACAAGTGCGATCGTCATGATAATCGGGATCTGGATCCCCCATTCTCCTTTCGGACCAGCGCTCGGGTTTGTCGGTCTTCCCGGCCTCTACTGGCCGCTTATTGTGCTTACGCTGATTTGTTATGTGGTCCTCACGCAGTTCGTTAAGAATTTCCTTCTCAAGAAAGCGTGGCTGTAAGTCCCTGAACGCTGGTTCGTCGTGACTGGATTGTTCCAGCCAGCACCTGCCTCCTACCTCCCCATGGCCTTTCTTCACTAATTTCTGCTCCAATTCATTTTTCCAACCTCGTCGCCTTGCGAAGTTTTGAACGGATGATGCTAGATCAAATCGACCTTCGTGGTCTTCTTGCGGGAAGTGTTCGCAAGGTTGGCGCAGAATTGCTTCGAACAAGAAAAAGAACCAAATTTATCGGCCGCGATGGTTTGGATAAATCTATCGAACAATTTTCTCATTCCAACCGGAAGAGAATTAACTCCGCTGAGCACGGCATCCCCGCGCCCTCCAGAAAGATGAGCGACGAATGAATTCCTTCTTTAGAATTTCGCTGACTTTGTTCTTCATTCTACCGTTTTCAAAAGCTGATTCACAGCCTATTGTTCAGACACATGTAGACGCGCTTGCCCGAGCACTCGATTCGCTGGCGGCATCAGTGAATGTCAACAACTGGAAAGTCAGTCCCGATTTGTCCACCGGTCTTCTGAAAGGCGATCCGACTTCTTCCGGTTTTGACGACTCAAAGTGGGACAATGCGAGACTCGGGGACGAAATCGATCTCGACTCGTGTTGGATCAGAAAAGTATATGTCCTTCCCGACACTATTTTCGGAAAGCCCGTCAGAGGAAAGGTGAGCCTCCTCGTAAAGTTCGACAACTACGGTTACATGTACATCAACGGTGTCGATTACGGCTATTTCGCCTACGAACAAGAATTTTTATTGACGGAAGATGCTAAGCCGGGAATGCAATTCGTAATTGCCATTAAGGCGGTCAATGGCGGAGCAATGATGCACCTGTTACGGGCTGAACTCAGAAACGACATCATTAGCCGTCTCCCCGATCTAATGCAGGACCTCTCGCTCAGTCTTCGTGTTGGACAGAAACTTCTCAGCTTTGATACATACCAGACTAATGCCCGCGTGAAAGTCGATCCACATATCGACAAGTCTAAAATAAGTCACGACGAGAAGGTCGGGTTGAACGATCTCCTGCAGGATCTCGCGAGCAAAGTCGACGTCGCTGCACTCGAGCACGGTGAGACGCAAAAGTTTATATCGTCTGTCGATTCGGTAAGGCCGCAGCTGAAAGCTATAGACGATTTCGTAAAGCAGTTTACTCTCTACTTCGTCTCGAATGCACATATCGATGCGGCATGGCTGTGGCGTTATCCCGAAACAATCCAGGTTTGCAGGAACACTTTTGCGTCGGTGCTCCACATGATGGACGTGAGGCCAGACCTCACGTACGCGCAAAGCGCGGCCGCCTACTACAATTGGATGGAGAGAGATTATCCGCGGGTGTTTGACGGCATCAAACAGCGAGTAAAAGACGGGCGATGGGAAGTCGTCGGTGGAATGTGGATAGAGCCGGACTGCAATCTCCCCAGCGGCGAATCGTGGTTTCACCAGCTCCTCTACTCTCAGAAATATTTCAAGAAGAATCTCGGAGTCGAGGCCAAGATCGGCTGGAACCCCGATTCATTCGGATACGACTGGAATATGCCGGAATTCTATACGAACTCCGGGATCGACGCGTTCATTACCCAGAAAATAGGGTGGAACGAAACGAACGTGTTTCCATACCGCTTGTTCTTCTGGGAATCCGCTGACGGATCGAGAATCCTGAGCTACTTTCCTTTTGATTATGGGACCGAGATTTCGAACCCGTACCAACTGACCGACTGGCTCCGGCAGTTTGAAGCAAACACCGGCTTCACGAACATGATGGTCCTCTTCGGGATCGGAGATCATGGCGGCGGACCGTCGCTTGAAATGATGAAACGCATCGATCATCTCAAGACTCTTGACATTTATCCAAGAATTGAATTCGGAACGACGGCGAAATATATCGACTGGCTGAAGAAGAACGACCTTTCGAAACTGCCGGTGTGGGACAGCGAACTTTATCTCGAGTATCACCAGGGAACTTTCACGACTCAGTCGGAGACCAAGAAGGCAAACAGGAAATCGGAAGTCCTGATGACCAATGCGGAGAAGTTTTCCACGATCGCGACGATGTACGGCCGGAAATACAATAGCGATGATTTTCAAAATGGATGGCGTGAAGTGATGTTCAACCAGTTCCACGATATACTACCGGGTTCCGGTATTCGCGAGAACTACATCGATGCCGCGAAGCGATATGAGAAGGCGGAAGAGATAGGCAAGTACCAGCTCGATGGCTCGCTCGACGAGATCGAAAAGCAAATCAACACTTCGAAGCTGAAGGGAAAACCGATCGTCGTCTATAATCCTCTATCATGGGACAGAACCGATGTGGTCAAGTTGAAACTTCCCTCGGGCGATCTCAGAGATTACTCGCTCTTCGATTCGAAAGGTGTTGAGATTCCTTCGCAGGCAGTTGACCTGAGCGAGTATTCCCGCGAAATAATTTTTATCGCGCGCGATGTGCCGTCTCTCGGTTATAAAACTTACGAACTCCGCGAAGGCAAATCGCGCGTTGCGTCGACCGATCTGAAGATTGACTCTACAACTCTCGAGAACCAGTTCTACAAAGTGGTTGTCGACCCCGATTCCGGGTGGGTGAAGAGCATTATCGACAAGAAGAAAGGAAGGGAAGTGCTGGACGGGTTCGGCAATAGGCTTCAGTTCCTTGAGGACAAACCGAAACAATGGGACGCGTGGAACATCGGGTTCACCGGAGTCGAGTACCCCTCGACCTTCAGGAAGATAGAAGTTGTGGAGAACGGCCCGGTGAGAGTGGTGCTCCGGGTTTACAGGGATTTTCTGAAGCCGGGCCAGGTCGGTGCGTTCCCGACCGACAATTTCCCCAGCTCCTTCTTTAAACAGGATATCATATTGTACAACGGAATTGACAGGGTCGATTTCGGGCTCGACGCGGATTGGTGGGAAACACACGTTATGCTTAAAGTAGCCTTCCCGCTTAATATCCACGACTCTCTCGCGACTTATGAAATTCCGTACGGTTCGATAGTGCGTGCCACGATACCCACCGACAGTTGGGAGAAAGCAGAGTTCGAGGTGCCCGCCGAAAGATGGGCCGACATGTCTCATGACGATTTCGGCGTAAGCCTCCTGAACAAGTCGAAATATGGATACGATACGAAGGGAAATGTAATGCGCCTTTCACTACTGCGCTCGCCCGTGTGGCCCGACCCAACTGCAGATCGTGGTGAACATGAAATCAAATACGCAATTTATTCTCATGCAGGGAGTTGGAAGGATGGAGGAACTGACCGCGAAGGGTACGATTACAATTATCCTCTTATTGCCGAGTTCGGGTCGATCCACAATGGCAAGCTACCTGCGGAACATTCATTCTTCACGTTGTCCCCATCGAACCTTGTGCTGACAGTAGCAAAAAAAGCCGAGGAATCGGATGCCTGGATAATACAGTGGTACGATGCCGAAGGCACGAGCTCAAAGGCTGAGCTCACTCTTCCGCGTGTCCCTAAACGAGTGCTCGAATCGAATTTCCTCGAAGAAGATGGCAAGGAGGTTCCGTTCGCAGGCGATCGCGTGATCCTGGAGACGAAGAAGAATTCCGTTTCCACTATAAAGGTCTGTTTTTAGATTTTAAAACTTCGAACTTGATGCAGGAGCACCATGCGGCATCTGACTGCAATTCTGACAGATTGACCGTGCTCGAGAAACAGAGAAGAGGCAAAAGCCAGAAAGAGGATCAGTCATGAAAAAGAATCTCAAGTTCTTCGACGTGCCTCGCATCAATTCGGTTCAGCACATGCTCCTCGAATCGGCGCGGAGGTACGGTCAGAAACTCGCCCTTGAGGATCTGAATGACACACCGATCGGCAGGCTGAGTTTCCAGGGGCTGCTTGATAACGTTTTGCGGTTCGGAACCGCGATGCGAAGCATTGGGATTAAAGAAAGGGACCACATCGCGGTCATCGGTGAGAACCGCGTTCAATGGGCACTCGCGTATCTGACATCCATGGCATTTAATAATGTGGTAGTGCCGGTCGACAAGAATCTCGGGGTCAACGAAATTCTGAACATACTTCACGAGTCCGATGCGACAGCTGTGATCTTCTCGGAGACATACGAACCTATGTTCCGCGAGAAGAGACCATCGCTGCATAATCTGAAGCATTACATAAATATGGACTCGAAAGAAGAAGATGACGGATTCCTTCCGATGAGCAGGATGATCTCGTCGACGAAGGGAATCGATCAAGGCCAGCTGCCGGACATCAATCCCGACGACCTGGCGGTAATCATATTTACGTCCGGAACGCTCGGGCGCGCCAAGGGAGTCATGTTGAGCCAGAAAAACATCGCCTCAAATCTCATGGACATGGTGAGCATGTTCGGGATTTTCCCGACGGACAGCTTCCTCTCCGTCCTTCCCATCCATCATACTTACGAATGCACGTGCGGCTTATTGTGCCCGCTCTACGGCGGCTCGTCCGTCCATTTCGCGAGATCGCTCAAGACTATCGTCGAGGATCTCCAGCGTGTGAAGCCGACGATACTCCTTGCTGTACCGCTTCTTTACGATAAGATGTTCAAGGCGATTTACAGGGGAATAAAAGAGAAGAAGCTCGTAGCACCCATCATACGTCCGATGATCAGGGCTACGGACCTCCTCCAGAAGATCGGCTGGAAGGGCTCGAAGAAACTCGTGTTCAAGGAGATCCATCACAGGTTTGGCGGTTCGATCCGATGCTTCATTGCCGGCGGTGCGGCACCCGATCCGGTCGTAGCGAAGGGTCTACGAGAATTCGGATTCGGTTTCGTGCAGGGATACGGGCTGACTGAGACATCGCCGATTCTCGCGCTTAACCGGCTCGATTGTTTTAAGGATGACGCTGCGGGGCTTCCGCTTTCACATGTTGAATTGAAAATAAGTGAGCCGGATCCGGAGGGACACGGTGAAGTATTTGTAAAAGCACCGAACGTGATGGTCGGCTACTATAAAAACGACCAGGCGACTAAAGACACGATGGACGACGGATGGTTCAAGACAGGAGATATCGGATTCATAGATGAAGACGGATTTCTGCATATCAGCGGGCGAAAGAAGAATGTAATTATATCCAAATCCGGAAAGAACGTTTTCCCGGAGGAAATTGAAGACGTGCTGAACCGGAGTCCGTTCATACTCGAGAGCATGGTATACGGCGAAGACAACGCGAAGGAGGGAGAAATCATTGGCGCCCAGATCGTCGTGGACGCGGAATCGTTTATTGAGGTGTCGGAGTCGAAAGGGATAAAGATTACACCTGAGTTGATAAACGAGATCATCGACGGCGAAATAAAAAGGGTAAACCAGGAACTTCCTTCCTATAAGCAAATCAAGAAATTCTTCGTACGCGATGAGGAATTTCAGAAGACCACGACGCAGAAGATAAAGCGGTTCACCGTAAAGACTTAGGCGCTGAGATGAAAGGGATGACAAATTCGCAGAAGAACTGTCGGGCATAAAATTTCAGGAGATGTTCATTTCGGAATAGAGTATCGTTCATATTTGATCTGGCAATTACTCGGGATGTATGGTCGGCTATTACCTGACTTCGAGTTGCGATTAAACAATCAGGAGAGGAGGAGACACCATGGGGAAGAAGAGATCGAGAACTGAAATAAACACTGATCTTGGACGGAGGAATATATTAAAGACCGCGCTGGCCGGCGGAGTTGCGGCGGTCGCGTTCCCGTCTTTTGTGAGGTCCGGCTCGACTTCTGCACGCTCGTTCGAAGTTCAGTCGTCTGAATTTGACGAGATCACTGTCGGCGTGCTGCAGGCGGGTATGGAGTCCGGAAAATACACGTCTCGTTCCATCGTGGAACATTATCTTTCGAGAATCGACGAGGTAGACAAACACGGTCCGATGGTGAACAGCGTCATAGAATTAAATCCCGATGCCCTCGACATCGCCGACCAGCTCGATAAGGAGCGAAAAGAAAAAGGTTCGCGAGGTGCGATGCATGGTATACCGGTTCTGATAAAAGACAATATCGATACAGCCGATAAGATGATGACCACGGCGGGTTCACTCGCTCTCGTCGGCTCGAAGCCGCCGGGCGATTCTTTCCTCGTCGGACAGCTCCGAAAAGCCGGAGCCGTCGTACTCGGTAAAACTAATTTGAGCGAATGGGCAAATATCAGGTCGAGTCATTCCACGAGCGGCTGGAGCGGCCGGGGCGGACTGACCAGGAATCCCTACGCACTCGATCGTAACACTTCCGGATCAAGCTCGGGATCCGCGGCAGCAGTCTCCGCAAATCTGACAGGAGTTGCTGTCGGTACGGAGACTGACGGCTCGATTGTCAGTCCGTCTTCGTTAAATGGCATCGTCGGTATCAAGCCAACTGTCGGACTGGTAAGCAGGACAGGAGTGATCCCGATTTCGCACTCACAGGACACGGCCGGCCCTATGGGGCGCAGCGTCAGGGACGCGGCGACGCTCCTCGGAGCACTTGTAGGAGTCGACTCCGCTGACAAAGCAAGCAAGGCGAGCAAAGGAAAATTCTTCACAGATTATACGAAATTTCTGGACGCTGACGGACTTAAAGGTGCGAGGATAGGAGTTGTGCGGAGCTTCTTCGGATTTCATGAGGGAGTCGACACCGTGATCAACACCGCCATCGCGGCGATAAAATCCGCCGGTGCTGTGCTCGTTGATCCGGTTGAAATAAAATCTCTGGCCAAGCTCGGCAACGCCGAGGACCTGGTTCTGCAATACGAATTGAAATCGGACATGAAGGCTTACCTCGAAAGGCTCGGGCCAGACGCGCCCATGCACACGCTGAGTGACCTGATTGGTTTTAACGAGAAGAACAAGACTAAAGAGATGCCCTATTTCGGTCAGGATCTATTCATAAAGGCCGAAGCAAGGGGACCGCTGACAAACAAAGAATATCTGGATGCGCTGGCGAAATGCCGCAAGCTTGTCAGGCAGGAAGGCATAGACGCGGTGATGAAAAAATTCAATCTCGACGCTCTCGTTGCGCCGACGGACAGTCCTGCGTGGCTGACGGATCTGGTCGATGGAGATCATTTCCTGGGTGGAAGCTCTATGCCTGCCGCAGTCGCAGGCTACCCCAGTGTGACCGTGCCTGCCGGTTTTGTTTTCGGCCTTCCAATTGGGATTTCGTTCTTCGGACTCGCTTGGACCGAGGCGAAGCTGATCAAGCTCGCGTATTCATTCGAACAGGCGACTAAAGTACGTAAGCAGCCGGAGTTCAAGTCGACGGTTGATTTGAAAGCGTAAGTTGATCTCCTGACCGGACGAACGGGTATTCAGACGCTGTGACGTCGGACAGCCGCTTTCAGTTGAAGGGGAAGGTCCACCTGTGCGAATTCTACTTTGAGTTTCGACTTCCGACATGAGCGAGCGCTAACGGGAACGTGCTTGAAGGGGAGTACGCCCAGTTGGACTCGAACCAACAACCTACGGCTTAGAAGGCCGTTGCTCTATCCAGTTGAGCTATGGGCGCGTGTGTTAAATTTAATTCTCTTGAAGCATAAATCAAAAATCGATAGTGTCTCATTTTCAATTAGGAGAGTAGCGCTCCAGATAGGGCCTTCGGAAAAAATGGCGATTAGGAAATTTCCAGGGCAGGATCAAGAAACAAATACTGTTCGACGGCGCCGAAGGCGCCTAGTTTATTTGTTTCTTCTGAGTGGAAATTTCCAGCCGTTTTTTCCGATAGCTACACTTCACGAAGCGTTTCGCGTAGTGAACGCTTGATTTTTCTCCGCCGGAGGACGGATCCGCCTTCGGCGGACTTTGGTACTTTCCGGCGCCTGTCCCGATTTCAA
>DATCTN010000004.1 GCA_036567965.1 Candidatus Kryptoniota bacterium | reverse complement strand
GAGAGAAGTCGCGCCATTGGCGGTGGCTGTGAAGAGGGGTGCACTGCCGTTGGTGTTGGCGCTCAGGGCCGCCGGGGTTGTACCTGCGACCACTGTTCCGAAATTAAGCGTACCACTTACTGTGAGAGTGATTCCCTGGATCACCGTGGTACTGACGGTGACGTTGGTGTTTGCACTGTTTTGTGCGAGTGACATCCCTGCGATCCCGAGGATCATTGCTGCGACTAACATTGCCCGTTTCATAATAGACCTCCTGTAGGTTTTAGTTTGTGAAACGTTATTTTTCTCGAAACTCTTTAGAATCATCTTTTTCATAACTAGACTCATAAGCTCAAGCTTCATGCCGGAATTGACCCTCAAATTTATGCTAGAACAGGAGCTCGATGGACAGGTCGCTTGAAACCGTTACAAATGCGTAACGCTTTCAGATTTTCGTGTAACCAGCGTAATGCCCCTAAATGAAAGGTTTCTAAACCGGGATAATTCAGCGGGTTAGGTAAGCTAAAATCGGTTTCCGTTCGCGGATGAGACAATGGGCAAGGTTTTCTTCTTTCAGGTTGAAGTCGACGCAGCGAGTGACTGCGGTCTACGTCGTGGGGGAGCTGAATTCTGTATCCAAGATTAGTCAGCTGCAACTAGCAGCATATTTAGAGAGTCATGGAGAGGGCTTGCCATGCCGAATTCAGCTCGGCATCTAAAGGCGACCCGGGTCTCTTGAGACGCACCTAGAGCGCAACGCGGACCTTGAGGTGCGAATTCGCCCGCTTATTTCAGTACTATCCTCTTAATCTTAGGGCTAAATGGAAAAGTCACTCGCATGAATCCATTTCGCTCGTCTCTGACAGGCGCGAATGTTTGGTTTCCACTGACTGTCTCAAGGACACCGTCATGGTACGGGATCCTTTCAGTAAATGGGATTTCGACGGCAATGAATTTATAACCGGGTACGTAATCCCCATTCAAACCAAAATCTAGAACATCTGTTTTGTCTTCAGCTCCAAACGTAACATCCATAGCCAGATATTTTCCATCACGATAGTCACGAGTAACACCATCATCGAAATAAGCTGAACCCTTCCCTCTCTTCATTGAAAACACTTTCAGGATCAATGTGTCGGCTTGATCCGAAGTACTCTGAACCAAACTCTGTGTGAACACAACTCCTCCATCTTTCACAAAGATAGGAGTCATGCCCAGCGGGGCGTCGAACTCGTGCCATCCCTCCGAAATTAACTTTCCGTCGTAGAAGCTCATCCAGTTCCCTGAAGGTAAATACACATTCCTCTTCACTTTCCCCGAATCGAGAACAGGCGCTACGAGAAACTTGTCGCCGAACAAAAATTCATCTGACAATTCATAAGACTTTTGATCTTCCGGATAGTTGAGGAAGAGTGGCCGCACCATCGGAAGTCCGGTGTCATGAGCATTCTTGAATTCAGAATAAAGTTCAGGGATGAGTTCGTATCTCCGATCGATGATATTCCTGTTGATCCCCGTATACGGCTCGCCGAATGCCCATGGCTCTCGCGGCTTCGAGTTAATGACACTATGCGTCCTGAAGAACGGGCTGAATACGCCGAGCTCGAGCCAGCGAGAGAAAAGTTCCGGACTCGGATCACCAATGAATCCGCCTACGTCGCTCCCGACAAACGGCTGGCCCGAAAGTCCGATATTCAGAAACATTGAGAGCGCCAATCTCAAGTGCGCGAAGCTTGCAAAATTATCGCCCGTCCACATTGCGGCGTATCTCTGTCCTCCGGCGTAATTCGCGCGGGTAAGCACAAGAGGCCTCAAGTTGGGCTCCAATCTCTCCAATCCTTCACGGGTCGCCCGGGCCATCTGCATACCATACGCGTTGTGAACCGCAACATGCCTGGCAAACTTTTCCGTTTGGGTTTTACTCTCTGAGATCTGCTCTTCATTTTCCACGCTCTGACCTTCATCCACCAAATGCACCACATCCAGATCGAATGTTTTGTTCGGCGAATCAAACACACTCGGCTCATTCATGTCGTTCCAGAATCCGTCGACACCGTAGTCGAGCAGGAACTTGTACTGACTTCCCCACCACTTTCTGGTTTTTTCATTGAAGAAGTCCGGGAAAACACACTTACCGGGCCACACCTGACCGGTGAAATGACTGCCGTCGGGCTTTTTTACAAACACACTGTCCTTCATCCCGCTCTCAAATACGTCATATCCTTTTTCATCTTTGATCCCCGGATCGATAATCGTGACCACCTTGAATCCTAGTCCGTGCAGCGTGTCGAGCATTTCCTTCGGTGTCGGAAAATTTTTCGGGCTCCACGTAAAACATTTATACCCATTCATGTAGTCGATATCGAGATAGATCACGTCACATGGGATATTGTTTTCCCTGAACCCGCGGGCGAGTTCTAGGACTCTTGCTTCCGGATAATAGCTCCATCTCGACTGCTGGTACCCGAGTGCCCAGAGGGGAGGCATATGCATTTTGCCTGTAAGCTCACTGAATTTACCCACAACTTCCGCCGGGTTTTTCCCGGGGATGACGTAAAGCTCGAATGCCCCCTCTTTCGCGGTATATACGATCTGATCGCTGTCCGTTGCGCAGACATCGAACGTCGTGCGCGATGTATTGTCAAGGAATATTCCGTATGTGCCTTGCGGGTCTGATTTGAGGAGAAACGGTATGCTCTCGTACAGTGGGTCGAACCTGACCGTATAAGCCGGAAAATCAGAGTTCCACATGGTGGCACGAGTGCCGTATTTGTTGAATGGGAGCGTTTTCTCACCAAGCCCGTAGAAGTTCCGTGCTCCGTGAATATCGAATTCCGCCACAAGCCCTGTATCGCTGAATTGGACGCCTTTCAAATCCAGCGAATTAACTCCTGATTTTGGTATGAAGGAAAACTCGAGATTTTCGAGATGGAAATTGAAAGTGCCGCCAGGACCCGCCAACTCGACGTCCGCCTTGCCGATCTTCATGGATGAAGCCGGAATAGCCACCGGGGAGTCAATAACTGCAAACGATTTCATTTCGTCTTTGCCGCGCATGACTGTGAGATGGACGATTCCAGATTTGAACACTTCAATCCTCGCTTCGCCGGAATCATAATGTGCGAAAATGGCTTTGGGTGTTTGTTCCAGTTTGGAAAGGTTTCCAAGTGTGTTCATAGTCCCGTTCGAATTTGTGTGCAGGGAGAGTGAAGCTAAGAGAAGTATTAAGCTCAATGTGTGCATATCAGATTTCAGTTAAGTGAACTTCGATTGACGAATGAGAGAGTGCTTATAACTCAAATATAACCACAGAGGCGCGTCTACGCGCCGACTTGTCCGCCGAAACGAAGTGCAGGCGAAAGCGCTACGACGCGCAGGCACGGAGGGGTGGCTCTGTGTCTCTCGTGGTTTAATTCTTTCTTAGATTATCTTCAGGTGGAGTTCCATCAGCTGCTCCCTGCTGACTTCGCTTGGTGCCTCGTCCATGAGAGACATCGCGCTGCTCGTCTTTGGAAATGCGATGACATCGCGAATCGACTTGCTGCCGGTAAAGAGCATTGCGAGCCGATCGAATCCGAACGCTATCCCGCCATGCGGCGGCGCACCATACCGGAACGCTTCGAGCAAATGACCGAATTTCTTTTTCGCTTCTTCTTCCGTTATGCCGAGACAGTTGAACATCTTCTGCTGCATTTCCTGCTGGAAGATTCTTATGCTCCCGCCCGCGATCTCGTTGCCATTCCAGACAAGATCATAGGCTCTCGCATGCGCGCGGCCAACAGCGTTGTCGGGAAGCCAGCGTTTCTTCTTCTTGAACTCCTCCATCCCTTCATCGAGGAGCGAAACATCTTCATCCCTCGGCGACGTGAATGGATGATGCATCGCCGCGAACCTATGGTCATCATCCGACCATTCAAGGAGCGGAAACTCTGTAACCCAGAGGAGCGAGTTGGCTTTCTCATCTATCAGATTGAATTTCCTCCCGAGCTCCAGTCGGAACGCGCCTAGTGTCGTGTAGATCTGTTTCCTCGACTGAGTCACGAGGAGAATCATGTCGCCGTTTTGTGCAGAGAATTTCTCGCGCAGGTTCTTCAGCTGTTCGGGCTTAAAGAATTTGGATATAGATGAGTCGAGCGTGTCGGCTCCGACTTTGAAATTTGCGAGACCGGCGGCACCGCACGACTTCGCAGTATCAGTCAACTCATCGACCTGCTTTCGGCTGAGTCCGCCCTGGCCTTTAAGATTCATACCGCTGACAAGGTCGCCGCTTTCGATAGCCGATTGAAATATCTTGAACTCCGAGCCGCGAAGGATTTCGGTCACGTTTTCGATCTGAAGACCGAATCTCAGGTCCGGCTTGTCGCTTCCGTATTTCGTCATCGCCTCGTCGTAACTCATCCGCTGGAGCGGCGTCTTTATGTCGATCCCTTTGATTTCCTTGAAGAGCTGTACTACAAGCCCTTCCGACATCTTATAAATATCTTCTTCCAGCACGAAGGACATTTCGATATCGATCTGTGTGAACTCCGGCTGTCTGTCCGCGCGAAGGTCTTCGTCCCTGAAGCACTTTACAATCTGAAAATACTTGTCGAAACCGGCGACCATGAGGATTTGCTTGTATGTCTGCGGCGATTGCGGGAGCGCATAGAATTTCCCGTGGTGGATTCTGCTCGGCACTAGATAATCCCGTGCGCCTTCGGGCGTGCTTCTCATGAGGAACGGGGTCTCGATTTCAAGAAACCCGAGGGAGTCCAGATATCGTCTGACCGACTGCGCCATCCTGTGTCGCACTAGGAGGTTCTTCTGCATTAATTCGCGGCGCAGGTCGAGGAAACGGTATTTGAGTCTGAGCTCCTCACTGGTGTCGACGTCGTCTGCCACGGGGAACGGGGGCGTCTCAGCTTCATTCAAGATAACGAGCTCGTCCGCAATCAATTCAATCTCGCCCGTTGGGAGAGATTTGTTGACGGTCCCCTCCGGTCGGCGTTCGATCTTGCCAACGACAGCGATGACGTCTTCGCTTCGGAGTTGTTTGGCCACCTGGTAGACGGCTTGATTATGTTGTGGTGCGAACACGACCTGAGTTTTTCCGTATCTGTCCCGGAGGTCTACAAAAATTACGCCTCCGAGGTCGCGTCTGCCGTCGACCCAGCCGTTTAGCGTGACTGACTTACCAATATTAGCTGCTCTCAACTCGCCGCAGGTATGAGTTCTCGTCTTGCCTTTTAGAGACACGGACATCTGAAAAGTCTATCGATTAGTTCAAAATGCGTGAAATTTAATATAAGGTGGTGGGGGGAGAGTTTCAAAAAGAGGAAGTATCTGTGTCAAGACATCGGTACCAGGGGGACGGTGGTCAGTATTCTGTCCGGATTACTCTGTCGTTGCTCCTCTGTATCGGAATGTGAAGTGACAGCAAACCTCTGATTACCGACTACTGTGAACGGTCAACTCCTACACAAGAAACACTTACGAAAACATTCCAGCTTACGTTCGTACTCGAGTCACTTGAGTACCACCAGCTTTTTCGTATCCATATAAGAGCCTGCCTCGAGCCTGTAGAAGTACACTCCGCTCGGAAGTCTGTCGGCGGTAAACGTGACCGAATGCGTTCCGGTGTTCTGTTTCTCATCCACGAGTGTCGCCACGAGTCTGCCAATCACGTCGTACACTTTCAATGTTACATGGCTGACTGCCGATATCTGATAACTGATCACTGTCGTCGGATTGAACGGATTCGGATAATTCTGCTTAAGGGCAAATGAGCGTGGAGCAAGAGACGGAGGCGTCACCCTGGTTGATACGAGGGAGTGCTTTGCTATCAATGCCGGATCACCGAGTAACGTAAACCTGTGAGCAATATCAGATTCCCAAGCGGGCATTGTCGCTTCATAGACTTTCCCCAACGGTTCATCAGGTTCTTTTATCATTGTCTGAATCAGAGAAGTGTAGAACATGACCGCAGTGTTCTCAAACATGAGGCCTTCGGATGATATCACGGCGACCGCCCCGCCGCCCTCATGATCGAGGAGGTGCGTCGGTATTGAGACCTCCGGGCCCGTATCGAAAGTCAAATCACATCCGCCCAGGAAGCACACAGGAAGGCGACCGCCATTCTTCAGAGAGTCGATGCTCCAAGTCGTAAAGTAGTGAGAGTACGAAAAGAGAATCGGGTCCGCGTGGCCTGTGTAAGCGACTATCGCCGCTCCCTCGCTCCAAAGATTCACGAATCCGGTGGAATCCAGATGAGAGGGCGAATCGCTCCGAACGTGAACGGAAACAGTGTCCGTCCATAACGAATCGAGAAATAAGCGCAACCGAGCCGCATCCTCCTCGAAAACGCTTCCGTCTTCTTGCCGGTAGTCGGCGAGGGAAATTGCGCGGTTGCACCATGCGGCAGATGTGTCTGACTCGTATGCAATAATCTTATCGACCATTATGGAAAGGCCTGATGAGTCCCATGCTGGAAGGCGGCCGATGCAAGCGTCCGCAGTTATCATGCCGCCAGACACCGGGTCGTCGACGAACCACTGGTCTATCATAAGGATCGAGTCCGCAGGCGCGACTCCGAGTCCTAGTAGCGTTTCCGGTTGTGGGTGGGAAGGGATCACATTTATATTACCCGCAAGAACGAAGAACTGCGGCTTAGGCTCGCTCCAGTTTTTCACTGCAAATTGCATGAATGATTTCAATGCCGTGTCAGGCGACAATCCTTTTCCGAATTGAGCCATAACAGAATCCACATCGACAATCATTGTAGTGAATCCGTTTTTCCGATGTCTGAAATCCGCCAGCTTTTCTGCGACAAGAGCGTAACCAGATGAAGTGATAATTACGTAGTCGGCGCGATTTGAAGTATCCGTGAGATCCTTCGCGAAGCTCACAAGTGAGAGCACGGTAAGTGTAGAAATGGATAATAGAATGAAGAATGGAGTATACATGATCATAGCGCGTTCGCCCGGCATTCCCTCTACCGTTTCGCACACTTCATCTCTACAAACTCTCTTCTGGGAATCCTTTCCCTGATTCATGGAGCAGCCTCCTGACTGAAGGCAATCTATTTTATTCGTTCATGTTGTGCAAGGTGAGAGAAGCGGCATGAGTGCCGACACGTCATATATCTCAAGTCTTACAGTCGACGACCGGTTCAAATCGAATCTTATCGTCGTCCTCGGATTGAGCGGGAGCCAGCTCAACATTCCTCAACGGGACGTCGCCCATCATGCCGGGTAAGGCTGAAACGACCAAACGTGCAGCCGGTCCCTTTCAGTTGTCATCGCGCAAAGTGTCTGTAATTGGCCCAGCGATTAAGAGTGTGACTGCTCATCAAACGTTACAGCGGTAAAAGACTTTCAAGTTACTGACTGTCTACGTCGACTTCTGCATGGTAACTACTTGTTACGAGGATAGATGGGATATGCCCGAGTTGAGTAGAACTCGGGCTACCTCATATTGACAGGGAACCGATCTCCACCGGAAAACGGAACTGACCTGGGGTTAACCAGGTTGAAGCGTATAATCCTTCGGCACCATGAATTTGTCTGCCGGAACCTTCGCGTTCTCTTCGAGCTTAACTGCTTGCTGAGTGGTTTCAGTACCCTGGCTCTTAACATTGAGATACAACAGGATCTTGTCCCACCCGGCGTATGTAGCGACAGATCCCTTACCGTCGTCGGTTCCGAACGTGACACAGCTCTTACCAAGTATTGTCATGTTAGGAAGCTTTTTCGCCGTCCCGGACTGGCGGTCTTTCTCGGATCCGAATTCGGTCCACTCCACGCGAAACTCTGTACCACTGTATGCGGTTCCACGCTTGATTGCCAGCTTCTCCTTGTGCTGAAGCAAATATAGCTCCTTCCCATCGCTGAAGTATGAATTGCTCAGTTTTTCATTGTAATACGTCTCTTTACATTCCTTCATTCCGTAATCGTCGAAGTATACGATTACTTTCGTCTTGACGTTCATCGTCCCCATCTTCATTGTAAGGTCGTATGTCACGATTCCCGACTTGATGTCGTATTTCTTCGTCTGTGCACCTGCGACGAGCGCAAACCAGAAAAAGAACGTGACCATGATAGACCGGTTCAACTTTTTCATGCGATTTCCTCCATTATTCGGAATTCAGTTAAGAATGTCAGTTAACACTCAATGACTTGTTTCTATGATGAAATCGAGATCGAGAGAAAATATCGTGACTTTCTTGGTAAAGAGGAACGCCGGCGTGAAGGCCACCTGACCTGAAGGCGAATTTCGTCCCACTACCGAAACTCCAACTCCATAAAGTAGTGCATCATTGTTTCTAGTCTCAGTGTAGCCACCGGTATACCTGAGTTTGTTCGTTCCTGCCGAGTAGCCAACGACAGCGGCCGGCTGAATGTACGCGGCGGGAGATATCTTAATGTTCTCATAGATCGTTCCCGAATACCAAAAATAATCGCCGACCAATGTCTGATTGAATTTGGCGAGTTGAGCGGACGAATATGAATCCCGTTCGTAGTTTGCCGAAACCGCAAACGAAAGCGGAATACTTGTCTCATTCTGTTTCAGGAGATATACAGTTATTTCCGGCGAGTATGAAAAAACCTTCAGTCCATTGCCGGCGATGTCTTCACGGGGCGAGGCTTTAAAGATGGAGAAGTCGAGATCGACGACACCAAAGAAAGAATATCCTGCGGCACCGCCGAATGCGTCCAAATCTTGAGTCAAATTGTATATGCCCTCGATTCCGAACCCGCTTTTCCATATTCAAGATACGCACCTTGCGATGAAGCGTATTCCGGGAGGACAAGTTGAGCAAAGAATACGATTGTGACCAACCTGCCCGCATGCATTGTCAGGCTGCGGTGGCGCGATTCATGAGCTTCCGGAATTTCTTGAAGCATTTAGCCCTCCTGACTTCTATTGCCCACGAGAATCTAACGGGAGGCCCTGGGATATTCAAGGGAGCCACGTAACGCCTCTACTTCATTAATATCATTTTCTTGACGGATGTATAACTCCCCGCCTGAATTCTGTAAAAGTATATTCCGCTCGGCAATCGGCTCCCGTCAAATGTCGAGAAATGCTCCCCCGGATTCTGCTTCTCGTCTACCAGGGCTGCCACAAATCTTCCGAGAACGTCGTACACTCTCAACGTCACATGACTGATCGCTGACAACTGATAGCTGATTACTGTACTCGGGTTGAACGGGTTTGGAAAGTTCTGTTCAAGCGTCAATGCGCGTGGAGTTTCGACCGGCGGCAACACGAAGGTGCCTGAAGTAGATATTCTCACCGTCAATGCCGGATCGCCGAGAAAAGTGAACCTCTTGCAAATGTCGCCAACGAGCCCTGGCATTGCAGCCTCGAACGACTCCCCGATAGGAGTATGAGGATTTTTAATCATGGATTGGATCACGGATCTGAAGAACAGCACGGTTTCCGCCTCGTACATAAGACCTTCGCAAGAAATGACCGCCACTGCGCCTCCGGCCTGCCGGTCCAGGAGGTGCGTGGGGATCGAGCGCGCCGGGCCCGTGTCAAAGGTCAGATCGCAGCCGCCGAGGAGACAGACAGGCAAGCGACTCCCGTTCGTGAGCGAATCTATGCTGCACGTTGTGAAAAACTGTGTCGCGGAAAGCTGTGTCTGTTTTGCGTGACCCATATAAGTGACGATGGATGCTCCCCGGTTCCATAGCTCCAGGAACTGGGTGGAGCAGAGATGACAGCAGGACTCACAGCATATATGGACCGAAACCGTATCGGTCCAGAGTGAATCGAGAAACGTCTGCAAATATTTTGAGTCGTGCTCGAAGATGTCTCCGTCAGCTTCGCTGTAATCCGAAAGTGAGATGGCACGGTTCTGCCATGACCCCGTGGAATCGGTCTCGTATTCTATCGTCTTGTCGATCATTATCGAAAGGCTGGCCGAGTCCCATGCCGGGAGACGGGCGATGCAAGCGTTCATCCGCTCGACACCGTCGTTCCCGACGACCTGGACGAACCACTGGTCGATCATCAGGATCGAATCTACGGAAGCGCTGCCCGGATTTTCTATCACCTCGCGTTCAGGATGCGATGCAACGGTGTTGATATTTCCCGAAAGCAAAAAGTACCGCGGCTTGGGATCGTGCCACGAGCTCAATGTGAATTGGATAAACACCTTCAGTGAGGTGTCGGGAGAAACAGATCTTCCGAACTGTGCCATGATGCTGTCGGTCGTGACAACCACAACGGTGAATCCGTTCTTGACGCGGCGAAATGCCGCCAGCCTTTCCGAAATCGATTGATACGAAAGGGGAGTTATGATGATATAGTCGGCTTGATTAGAGCTGCTCCTGAGATTCCCGCCTGCCTCCTCCGACAAGATCGATAGCAGCGAACCAAAAAAGATGAGGGACCTAAATGTCGTCATGCCCATTTCAGCCCGTCCTGCTTTACGGTAATCTATTTAGCTTTCAAGTCGCCTTCAAGTGACTCCGTACTGTTGCCGAGGCTGACCAAGTTCGTGTTTTGTCAGATTTGAACCACATTGATTCGTCGTCCCGGTGTCGAACTTTCCGCTTACTCCTGCAGGCCGATCCTTTTCACGTCTACAATGTGACCGATCAACTGTCGCACAGCACAAGAATGTGGCTCGAGTTTTTCTGATTGGATAAGGAGCAGGCTGGACGAGTTCCGGCTAAATTCTTCCGAATTTCTTGTCGAGCTCGAGGAGTGGTATCTTCACCAGCACCGGTCGACCGTGCGGACAAACGTAAGGCACTTCTGCGTCGAAGAGCTGATCCATCAACGATTCCATCTCCTCAACTGTCAGGTAATCCCCTGCCTTCACGGCGGCTTTGCAAGCGTAAGTCTTACACAACTTCTCGCGGGGAGTCAATCTCAAATCGTTGTCCCGCTTGTAATCTTCAATGATCTCGGTAAGAATGGTGCTCTCCCTGCCCGGTTTTAAATCAACCGGCACGCCATCGAGCACGACCGTCGATCCGCTGAACAGTTTTATGCTGAACCCCATCACGTTGAGATCGGGCATAATCTCCTGCACGACGGCGAGGTCGGCGGGATCGAGATTCAAGCTTATCGGGAAAAGAAGCTGCTGCGTATTTTGTCCCTGCTCGTTGAACCTCTTCAATGTTCTTTCGTAAATGACGCGTTCATGAGCCGCATGCTGGTCGACGACGAGCAAACCGGTCGAGATCTGTGAGATAATATATTTGTTATGAAGCTGGTAAATGATATTCGCGAAATCTTCTGCGGAGCTCGTATCTTTCGATTCACCGCTTTCATCGGTCGCGCGCGACTGCGGGAGCCTGAACGCGAAGAGCGGGTCAACCGCGTCCGCAATCCTCTCATCTTCCAGGTACCGCTGTGCGGGTCTCGAGTTGAACATGACGGGCACTATTCCGCCGCGGGACGATTCAGTTGTCGGCCGGCTCACGAACCGCCCCGTCTCCGATGAAATCGCCATCTCTGGGACGAGATCGCTTTTGACAAGTGCGCTTCGGGTGGCCGACCTTATCGCGCCGTAAATGCTTCGCTCGTCTCTGAATTTAACCTCGAGCTTCGATGGATGGACATTCACGTCCACTTCGTTCGGCGGTATCTCGATGAAAATCACGAAGAATGGAAAGTCGCCCTTGTCGATCAGGTTCTCGTAAGCGGAAAATGCGGCATAATTTATCGCCTTGCTGATTACATATCTCTTGTTGAGGAAAAGGAACTGCTCGCCCCGTGTTCGTTTTGTATACTCCGGCTTTCCGAGGAAACCGCTTACTTTGAGACGATCGTAATCCTGTTCGAAAGTGACAAGCGAATCGGTAAACCTCTCTCCGAAGACTTCATCCAGTCTTCCCCGAATCGAGTTTGCCTTCGCAGTAAGGACGTTGTCTCCTTCGGACATGAAGGTGAACTCTATTTCAGGGAACGCGATCGCATATCTCGAGACGGTCTGGTACACGTGTCTGAATTCGGTAGGGTTCGCTTTCATGAAATTTCTGCGCGCGGGCGTGTTGTAGAATAAATTCTTCACGATTATCGTTGTCCCCGTCGCGTGAGCTGTCCGCGATAGTTCTTCCTGCTTTCCGCCATTGATCCGCAGCAACACGGCAGCGTCTTCCGATTCAACCTTGGTCTTCAGCTCCACCTGCGCGACCGCTGCGATGGAATACAAAGCTTCACCCCTGAAGCCGAGTGTAGAAACATTTTCAAGATCGTTGTAAGTCTCTATTTTGCTCGTTGCGTGCCGCCCGAACGCAATAACAGCGTCCTCCTCTGCCATCCCGGAACCGTTGTCCGTGACTCGAATAAAACTTTTACCCGCTTCTTTGAGCTCTATTTCAATCGACTTAGCACCGGCATCGATGGAGTTTTCAATCAGCTCCTTGACGACAGATTCCGGACGTTGTACGACTTCTCCCGCCGCGATCTTGCTCGCTATTTCTTCGGAGAGAATTCTGATTTTTGCCATTATGATTCCTTCGATTGAGTCTCCGGCGAATCCGACTCGGAAAATAAAGCGTTCACAAATGCAACCCGGTCGAACGGCTGCAGATCGTCGATGCCTTCGCCCACGCCGATGTATTTCACAGGTAATTTAAGCTCTTGACTGATAGCAACCACTATCCCTCCTTTTGCCGTACCGTCAAGTTTGGTGAGGACGATCCCGGTTACTCCTGCGGCATCGAGGAACTGCCTGGCCTGCACGAGCCCGTTCTGACCTGTCACCGCGTCGAGCACCAGGAGCACTTCGTGCGGGGCATCCGGAATTACTTTCTTCATGACGCGCCCGATCTTTCTGAGCTCCTCCATTAGGTTTGTTTTTGTATGGAGCCGGCCGGCGGTATCCACGAGAACCACATCGATCCCTCGCGCTTTTGCGGAGCTGACCGCGTCGAACGCGACCGCGGCAGGATCAGTCCCCGGCTGCTGCTGTATCATTTCTACTTCAGCCCTCTCCGCCCAGATCTTCAGTTGCTCGTTAGCAGCCGCCCTGAAAGTGTCCGCCGCAGCTATCAAGACTTTCTTGCCGTCGTTCCTGAAATTGAAAGCGAGTTTCCCAACTGTAGTGGTCTTTCCTGCACCGTTGACGCCGACCACCATGATGACGTACGGTTTGTGATTCGGCTGCCCCGTTCCATTGAACCCGATAAGATATTTTGAGATTTCTTCTTTGAGAAGACCGGTCAGCATTTTCGAATCTTCATAACCTTCCGCTTTCACTCTTGCACGGATGTCTCCTATAATCTTCTCTGACGCGCTGACTCCGATGTCGCTCGAGATAAGCACTTCTTCAATTTCACCGAGCATCTCGTCGTCTATCTTCATCCGCCCCGACATCACCTTCGCAACTCGGTCCACGAGGTTCGTGCGGGTCCTCGCAAGTCCGTCTTTTATTTTTCTGAAACGATCAAGCAATCCCATCTTGTGCCATAAGTTTCTGGTAGATCCTTAGATAGACTCCGAAGGAGAAACAAACGAAGATCACACTCAGATAAAGGAACACGCTCTTCACCTCACCAAGCGACTCGACCCGGATTGTCGCGAGGATTATATACGACGCAAGCAAAGTCGTGGTAATCTTGCCTGCCCAGACCGACTGGACCACGACTTTGCGGCGAGTCATGATAAGCGAGCTGCCGATCACGATCGCCACATCCCTCAGAGCAACTACGACGACGAACCACAACGGCACGTCGCCAGCGATGACGAGTGCGACCGAAGCGACAATGATGCAGATCTTGTCTGCCGCGGGATCGAGGAGTCTTCCGAAATCCGTCACCTGGTTGAGCATTCGCGCGAGAAGCCCGTCGAAAAAATCCGTCGCTGCGGCGGCGAGCATCAGCGCGAGCACGGCAAGACGATGCTCGTTTCCCGGCATCATTATCAATACCACGACGGGGACAAGGAGGACGATCCGGCTCAGACTCAAGAGGTTCGATACGGTCCAGCGTTTCTCGACCCTCAGTTCTTCAAACAATCGATCGAAACTCCGACTAGTTCAGGAAATCTTCGTGAAGTCCGGTTCTAATTGAATGTGGCGACTCGCCCGGCGTGCCCGCGTTGATCCGGTTTCAAAGTCTCGTTTCGTGAATATTGGCTTCAAACTCATGCTTGCTGTTGAGTTCTATCTCCGTAGGATACTCGCCGCTGAAACACGCTGTGCAATATCCCCGCTTTTCATCCGTCGGAACAGAGTCGAGAAGTTTTTCAAGTGAAAGGTAGGCGAGTGAGTCTACATTGAGCTCTCTTGTCATCCGGTCAATGTCGCCGTCACATTGGTTCGCAAACAGCTCCCGCTCTGACGGGAAGTCCATGCCGTAGTGGCAGGGATGCATGATCGGCGGCGAACTTACCCGGAAATGCACTTCTGCCGGTTCCGCCTCGCGGATCAATTTTACAAGCTGCTTGCTGGTCGTTCCCCTCACTATCGAATCGTCAACTATGACGACTTTTCTTCCCTTCAACACTCCCTTCACAGTATTGAATTTCATCTTTACCTTCAGATTCCTGGTGTCCTGGTTCGGCTGGATGAATGTTCTCCCGATATAATGACTTCTTATGAGTCCAATTTCGAACCGGGCCTTTATGCCCATCTTCGTGCTTTGCGAGACAAATCCAAGCGTCGCAGTATTCGACGAGTCCGGTACGCTTATGACGACGAGCTTCTCGTCTTCCTGATTGAGTACGGGCGATTCCTCCGCCAGCCCTTTCCCGATCTTCCTTCTGACCTTGTCCACGCTTTCTTCAAATATCCTGCTGTCGGGCCGCGAAAAATAAATGTACTCGAAAATGCAATGGCGAGACGTTTTCGGTAAATCGGGGAGCATCAAAGTACGAACACTTCCGGTCTCGATAGCCTCATCGTCGATGACGACGATCTCGCCCGGCGCAATATCACGGATGTATTGCGCTCCGATCACATCGAACGCGCAAGTCTCGGAAGCTGCGACGAATGCGTCGCCCAATTTCCCCAGCGCGAGCGGACGAAATCCGTAGGGATCTCTGGCGACGATAAGCTGGTCGTCCGTCAGAATGACAAGAGAGAACGCTCCCTTTATCATCTGCAGCGCCTCGTATACCTGATCTACAACCGTCTCCTTCTGACTACGGGCGATAAGATGAAGAATAATCTCAGTATCTGTAGTTGTCTGGAAGAGCGTCCCCGCTTCTGTAAGTTCGTCCCGTAGGCGATGAGAATTCGTCAGGTTTCCATTATGCGCTATAGCGAGATTTCCCATCCGGTAGTTGACGACAATCGGTTGAACGTTCTTTCTGCTTTCTGCCGAACCGGTTGTGGAATATCTGTTGTGCCCTATTCCCGCGTTTCCCTTGAGAACATCCTTAAGAATCTTTTCGTCCTTGAACACATCGGCCACCAGACCGGTATTCTTATGGACATTGAAGAAAGTTTTCTCGCCTGTCCTTTCGCGCGTAACTATCCCCGCTGCTTCCTGACCGCGGTGCTGGAGCGCGTTCAAGCCGTAGTAGATGTATCCGGAAGCGTTCATCGAGCCGTACACCCCGACTATCCCGCAATAGGTCTTGGGCTTTTCTATCTTGAAACTTACATCGCTCATTTAATAGGACTCCATTGGTTCACGGTAGGAAACTCACCATCACACACCGGTCATATCCTCTCAGAACATCGACCGATATGAAATTAATCAAGCGCGCAAATGAAATCAATCCGGAAGAACAATCGGCCCACTGGCGCCTTAATTGGCTTTTGCCGCACAATGATCCCCACTACAGGTTAATGGGCAGATCCGAATCGTAATTAAAATCGCCGGGACTAGAACAACGTATAAATGAACGGCGCGAGTGCCGAACCCTGAGTAAGCACGATAAAGAGTCCGAGGAACAGGAGTACCAGAATGATCGGTCCGAGCCACCACTTCTTTCGGATCCTCATAAACGCCCAAAGCTCGCCGAATATCGAAAGACTATTCTTAATCTTCTTAGCGCGATTCATGCTCGTTTTCCATTCTGTCAATCACACACGTAACAACATAAGATAATCTAGTCAAGCTCAAATTTCTCCTCGACAGTATCTTCTTTGTACGCGCCGAGTTTCCCCTTTTCAAGTATGAAGCTTCCGATCACCAGACAATCCATTTCAGTCCTCATGAAGCAGCGCCAGGCGTCGCCAGGTGTACAGACAATCGGCTCGCCACGGACGTTGAACGATGTGTTGATAATGACCGGACATCCGGTCTGCCTATCGAATTCAGCGATTAGATCGTAATAAAGCTCGTTTTGCTTTCTCGAGATTGTCTGCAACCTCGCGGATCCATCGACATGAGTCACCGCCGGGATGACACGTCTGTCGGACCGGACGTCGGCGACAAAGAGCATGAACGGTCCCGGACGATCGAATTTGAAATACTCTTCCATCCTTTCTTCAAGGACAGTTGGGGCAAAGGGGCGAAAACTCTCGCGGAATTTTATCTTCAAATTCACGACCGATTGGTTCTTCGGATTACGGGCGTCGGCGATAATGCTCCTGTTCCCGAGGGCGCGCGGCCCGAACTCCATCCTTCCCTGGAACCAGCCGACGACCTTCTGGTCCGCGATCAGTCGAGCAGTTTCTTCAATGAGCTCCTGTCTACCGCACTTCCTGTAACTGATATTTTTCGACCTGAGGAGAGATTCGATATCATCATCCATGAAATCAGGTCCGAGAAAAACTTCATTCATTATATACGTTCTGGGATTTCCGAGAAGTGTGTTATAGACGTAGTAAGCCGCTCCCACCGATCCACCGGCGTCTCCCGCAGCCGGCTGAACAAACACGTCAACGAATGAAGTGTTTTCCAGAATCTTGCTGTTCGAAACGCAATTGAGCGCGACGCCGCCTGCCATGCAAAGCTTTTTCATACCCGTCTCGCCTTCAATGTGCTGCGCCATTTTGACGACAATCGTGTCGGTCGCTTTCTGCAGCGAAGCCGCCACGTCTTTGTGAAATTGTGTCAACTTCGATTCCGGTTCGCGCACCGGTTCGCCAAACAATTGACTGAATCTCCTCCCCACCATTTTTAAGCCGTATTCGTACGTAAAGTATTTCATATTTAGACTGAAGCTGCCGTCATCTCTCAGAGAAACAAGTTCTCTCATGATCAAATCATAAAATCTTGGCTCGCCGTACGGCGCGAGACCCATCACTTTGTACTCGGCGCTGTTTACTCTGAATCCGAGATAATAAGTAAATGCAGAGTAAAACAACCCAAGCGAGTGTGGAAAAGGGATCGACTTCGACAGGTGAATATCGTTTCCCCGGCCGTACCCGTAGGTGGCACAGTCCCATTCGCCGACGCCGTCAGTGGTGAGAATTGCCGCCTCTTCGAAGGGCGAAACCAAAAATGCGCTCGCGGCATGGGACATGTGATGCTCAGAGAAAAGAATCTCTCCTTCGTAGTCGAGCCGGTTCCTGATCATCTGCGGTATCCAGATCTTTTCCTTTATCCAGACCGGCATCGCTTTTAAGAATGAAAAAAGTCCTCGCGGCCAGGTTGAAACGTATGTCTGTAGTATGCGGTCGAATTTGACGAAGGGCTTGTCGTAAAACGCAATGTAGTCAAGCTCCTGTGGTTTCAAACCGGATCGGCTCAAACAAAAATCAATGGCGTGTGATGGAAAATTCTGGTCGTGCTTCTCACGGGTGAATCGCTCCTCCTGGGCAGCCGCGATCAAGTCGCCGTCTTTGACCACAGCCGCCGCGGCATCATGGTAGAAGCAGGAGATTCCAAGGATATTCATCTAGATGTGTCAGAATTGATGGCGGGCCTGGTCGATAGTGTGTGGATATTGTTCTTTCGGTTTCCAGAGAGAACCGCTCGCGGGTGGCCGATGCCCCATCAGGTCTTTCCTGAGGAGTTTCATAATCAGGAACATCGGGCCGATAACGATCATGTAGACGATTGTGAGAAGTATCGTGGCATTTACTATTCCAAGCCAACGTGCAAATGCCATCCACCATTTATAAACTAGCCGGCCGATCTTCTTTATCGTTTGCAGTAGTCTCTCCTCGTGGTTCGATAATATGACCAAAAGGGGGGGGAATTACAACGAAGGATTAGATTCGGGGAGTGGGGTCATCGCGGCGGCTTTTGAGGGCCGCCGGATGATTAATTCCAATTTTATTCAGTGGATCAGTTCGCAATCGCGGGCTGCGCGTGTGCCGGCGGCCTGTCTTCTTTCTTCATCGGCCTCAGTGCGAAGCTCAGCACATCGTTCATCTCGTCTGCAAATTTGAATTTCACCTGTTCGCGAACGTGTGACGGTACTTCCTCGAGATCAAGCTCGTTCTTCTTCGGAAGTATGACTGTTTTTATTCCTGACCGGACTGCTGCGATGACTTTTTCCTTCACGCCTCCGATCGGGAGCACGGCTCCGCGCAGTGTTATTTCACCGGTCATCGCAAGATCATTCCTGACAAGTCTTCCAGTCAGGAGAGACACCATCGCCGTCAGCATCGTAACGCCCGCCGAGGGACCGTCTTTCGGGACCGCGCCAGCCGGAACGTGTACGTGTATGTCGTACTTCTCTCTGAAGTCCGGCTCAATCCCGAGCGACTCGGCGTTCGATCCGATGAAACTCAGAGCTGCCAGGGCGGATTCCTTCATCACTTCTCCAAGCTGTCCAGTCAAAATGAGGTTACCTTTTCCTTTCATCCTGGTCGCTTCGATGAAGAGTATGTCTCCGCCGACCGGCGTCCACGCGAGACCCGTCGCGATACCGGGCCTGTTTATCCTTTCAGACACTTCCGGAAAGAACTTCTGGTGGCCCAGATATTTCACGACAGACTCGCTGTCTATCACAAATTCCTTCTTCGAGCCGCCGGCGACTTCCATTGCAACGCCGCGACAAACGTCCGCGATTTTTCTTTCAAGACTTCGCACGCCGGCTTCTTTCGTGTAACCCGATATTATGAAGTGAAGGGCTTCATCCTTGAATTTGATCTTCCCATCCTTCAGGCCGTGTTCCGCTACCTGTTTCGGGACAAGAAAATTCTTCGCAATGTGAAGCTTTTCGTCCTCGACGTAACTTGGGATCTCGATGATCTCCATCCTGTCGCGAAGTGCCGGTGGAATTGGCTCCATCATATTGCCCGTAGCGATGAACATTACCTTCGAAAGGTCGAACGGGATCTCGACATAATGATCGCTGAAAGAAAAATTCTGTTCGGGATCGAGAACTTCCAGAAGCGCGCTTGCAGGATCGCCCCTGAAGTCCATTCCGATCTTATCGACTTCATCCAGCATGAAGACTGGGTTATTCGACCCGGCTTTCTTGATTCCCTGGATTATTCTGCCGGGAAGAGCTCCGATGTAAGTCCGCCTGTGGCCTCGGATTTCAGCCTCATCGTGAACGCCGCCGAGCGACATCCTTACGAATTTTCTTCCGAGCGCATTTGCAATCGACTTGCCGAGACTCGTCTTTCCAACTCCTGGAGGGCCGACGAAGCAGAGGATTGGACCTCTCATATCGTTCTTCAATTTCCGGACAGCCAGATACTCGAGGATTCTCTTCTTCACCTTCTCCAGACCGTAATGATCGCGCTCAAGAGATTTTTCAGCCGCCTTGATATCCAGGTTATCCTCCGTCGATGTACTCCACGGCAATTCGAGGAGCCAATCCAGGTAAGTCCTGGCAACCGTATATTCCGCACTTGACGGATGCATCCTCTGGAGCCTGTCCACTTCTTTGAGAGCTGTCTTTTTGACTTCTTCTGGATAACTTCCGTCCTCAATTTTTTTCCGGACCTCGTTTATCTCCACGTTCTCGTCATCTTCGCCGAGCTCGTGCTTGATCGCCTTCATCTGCTCGCGCAGGAAATAATCGCGCTGACTCTTATTGATCTCGTCCTGAACTTCGGTCTGAATCTTATTTCCAAGTTCAAGCCGCTGGACGAGTTTGCTGATGAAAAGGTTCGCCTTCTTCAGTCTCTCGCCTATGTTCAACTCTTCGAGCACTTCCTGTTTTTCCTTCACGGGAATATTGATCAGCCACATCGCCATATCTGCGACCTGGCTCGGGTCCTCGGTATTAATTATTAAACTTAAATGCTCCGGTGTGAGGTCAGGAGCAAGATCGACAGCTTTCTTGAACCCGTTCTTTATTGTCGCTACGAGTGCCTCGGCCTCGATGCTTTCCGTCTTCTGTTCCTCAACTCGCTGGACAAATCCCTTCATGTAGGGATCCTGCTGGACAAGATTAAATATCAGTGCGCGATAGAGTCCCTGTACGAATACACTTCTTGACCCGTCCGGCATGTTATAAACTTTCAGTATGCGCGCCACCGTACCGAGTTTGTGAATATCATCGGGCGTCGGGCGCTCGGTAGTCGAATCCTTCTGAGCTACGATAAGTATCGGAAGGTCGTCACGGAACGCCTCATCGACAAGCTGTATCGTGCTCTTTCTCATGACTGTCAGAGGCATCATCTGCCTCGGGAAGAAAACTGAATTCCTTAGAGGCATTATCGGAAGGATCTCCTGGTTGTAGAGCTTACCGGGATCTTCCATTACTATCTGTTCGTCTTTCTTATCCAATTCAACTGTCGGCATTTAATTCTCCTCTCCCACTACCATCCATTAGATTATGACAACCTCATTACAATATCCATCAGCTCGTTCTTCTGCAGCTGCATCTGCTTGATGATCATGTCTATAAGCTTGACAATGCTTTCGTCACGGATCTTATTCTTATGATGCACGAAGACCTCACTCTGGTTCGCGTGATCTTCCATATCTCTGACCAATCGCTTGATGTTCTGTTTGAATTCCAGGATCTCGCGATTTTCGACCGGGACTTGAGGCACTCGTCCGCCAAGCTCGCTTATCTTCGACCTTAGTGCCTCCGATTGCGTCCTTACCTCATCGGCAAGCTTTCTTATCCTGTTCTGCAAGAAAGAATAGGGGATCCATTTTGTATGCGAAGAAAGATTGGCCGCGATTCTCGACATCGACACGTAGTCTTCCGTAAGAAACTCGATATCCTTGTTGAGCTCGCCCGTTTCTTTCGTCAGTGTTCTGAATCTTGTCCACAGGCCCGTTCTCTTTTCCGCATGCTCAGCGGTCATTTGTCCTAGCACTTCTTCTCCATATAAAAATATAACAAGGCTCCCTTTAAAAGGGAGCCCTGGTTTGTCAAAGGCTTAAGATTACGACAATTTGACTTCAATTTCTCTCGGCTTCGCCTCTTCGACCTTCGGCAAAGTGATTGAAAGGACGCCGTCCTTGAATGACGCATCTATCTTGTCACTCTTGACGCCGGTAGGGAGTGTGAACGATCTCTCGAAGCTGCCGTACGACCGCTCGATGCGATGGTACTCAGCATTCTTCTCTTCGTTCTCATTTTTCTTCTCACCCTTCAGCGTCAGAATATTGTCCTGGAGAGTGATCTTGACGTCGTTCTTGCTTACGCCCGGCAGTTCTGCCTTGATCGTATAGGCGTCATGATTTTCAGAAACATCCACGTGTGGTGCCCAACGACTCAGACCTGAGACGTTTCCGTCAAAGTCCGAGAAAAGACCGTCGAACACGCGGCCAAGCTCGCGCTGCATGCTCACGAGATCTCTGAGCGGCGACCATGTGGAGATTTCATTCTCGGGTTTCCATCTAATCAGTGCCATAAATCATTCCTCCTTTTGATTTTCATGATGGTAATAGATCAATCGGCATGCCGGAGGAGAGAGGCCCGATTTCTAAATGAAGAATGCGTAGATGTTTCTTCGCAGGTTTGACTTAGACAAATGAGTCACGCAGCACGACAGAAAACGAAAAATTCTTGCCGCCGATAAGACATTTTGTCAGTAGGTATCGAATGAAATTCTTCAGGATAATCTCGAAATCAGTATCCGAACGCTTTCAGCATAAGTCCTGCGACAAATCGATTTCCGTCAACCGTGAGATGAACTCCGTCAACTGTCAGCACACTTTCGTGTTTGTCTTCAGCATTGTTAGTCGAGAGATAGTCGATGAAATCTTTGTGGAGGTCGCACAATTGAACGCCCATGTCTTTTGCGACCTTGCGGCTGATATCAGCGTATTGATTTAACATTTCGTCTTGCGGGTTGGTGCCGTTCTTGCTTTCACCAATCACACTTGGCGTACAGAGAATGACTTTCGAACCGACCGCGTGAATTCTTGTAATAATGTCTCTCAGCCCCGACTCGAACTTAGCCGCAGGAGTCCCCGAGTGGCTCGGGAGCGCGAAATGCCAGACATCATTTATGCCGATATAGATGACAACTATAGTCGGATTCTTAGATATCACGTCACGGTCGAGCCGCGCCTGGAGGTCAGTCACCTTGTTGCCGCTGATGCCCGCGTTTATTACAGCGGGCGCGTCCGCGCCAAATTTCGCCGCGAGCGAATCCTCCACTAGTGTCACGAATCCGTTTTCCTGGCCGCCAAGTTCCGTGATTGAGTCTCCAAGGAAGATTATCCGGTCGGATTTATTCAGCAACATCTTCTCCGACGCGCAGCCGCCGAATAGTGCAGCGACCGTAATCAAAACTCCAAATGTTTTCATTCTTCCGTCCTATCGTTTCTCCAAATCGTTCCATGCACCCGTCTTCAAATGATTTTGTCCGCCTGATTTATCGCACCCGGATATCCGACGCTTCTTGATTTCAGTTCCTCTTCAGACTTCGGGATAACTTAGAAAGAGCTTCCCCCACTCGGAGGACTTTCTTATTCTGTCCTGTATCTTCTTTCCCCTGAACGGCCACCAGAAATAATCGTGATAGAAAAAACTCCCGAATACGAATGCGTAAACTATCGGAGTACGGAAGAAGAATCCCTGCATGACTTTCATCGGCGAGAACCATAGGAGGTCCCCGACCCGGCTGGCGAAATTGTCGCCAACGGAAAAATGCAGATCGATGCCGCGAATATCTTCTCCGACGATCTCTATCTCTTTGGGATCGCCGGTGCCAAGACCGGCTTCGTGAGCGAGCCTTATATACTTTATCGACATCGGGTCGAATCCCATCATCTTTGCCGAGACCGCGTCGATCGCCACCTGGTCTGCGCTTGCGAGAATGTAATCGGTCTCGACAGGTATCATTGTGCGAGGACCGGGTCCGTTGCCTGCAATAGTGCCGTCCATGACAGCGAAAATGCCGGGATGAATCTCCTTCTGGATGGCAAGAAGGTCGACAAGTGTCTCGTGTATCCATGAGTGGGCATAGTGACGTCTCGTGTTGAGGAGTCCGCCGAAGGCGTTCTTCATCGCTCCTGTGGTAGTCGTGTAGATATGGGTCTTCATAGTCGGGAGATGAACGATATTTTTGCCGAGGAAGAATCCGGGAATCTTCAATCCGTCAGGAAAAATCTTGTGAAGAGCAAGCATCCGGGCTTTTGGCGAGTATGGGACCCACTCGACCTCGTCCGGTTCATTGTTATATATCTCCAGTATGCCGTATTTCCGGTAAACAGCAGCAAGCTTGTTCAGCTTCTCTCCCTTGTTCGGATCCGTTACAACCGTGTTGTTGTGTACAGCAATGAGCTCACCGAAACCTAGTTTTTTGAGTGCCAGTACCGTTCCTTCCAGCTGCCACGGCATCGTGTTGGCTGAGATGTAGGGAAAATGCCAGCTGATGTTGTCCTTTAGGATCGTGGGTGCTGTCCCGTCAAGACATTCGGCAGCTCCAGCCATCTCCACAAGGCGCCCGTAATCTTGCAGGACTCTTTCAGGCCTTGTCTTAACGACAGCAACTTTTGATTTAGTCATTGAATTCACACACGCGAATTAGCGGAGTCTCTATGATTTGAATTGACCGCGTCAACTCCCGTCACTGAAGCGTTTCCTCGAGTGCCGACTCAATAATCTTCATGTCGCCGGAATCAATCTCGAAGTCAGCTGTGACATTCTCCTTGACTTGTTCGGCCGTTCTCGCCCCGACGATGGAGGACGTGACTGCCGGGTTCATGTTCACCCAGGCCACGGCGAGTTGCCCGACCGTCCTTGAATACTTCGCCGCAATTGGCCTGAGCCTATCGACGAAAGCGAGTTCCCGGGAGAGGAGCGGTTCCTGGAACATCTTGTTCTTTCTGCGCCAGTCGTCGGCGCTCATTCTAGTCGCGTCGAATTTCCCGCTCAGGAGACCGGACATCATCGGGCTGTAGGCGACCACTCCAATTCCATTTTCCCGGCAATATGGAAGCATTTCGTTTTCGACTTCTCGCTTCAGGAGGTTGAACGGCGGCTGGAGCGACTGCACGGGTGCTATTGCCATGCATCGCTCCAGGAGCAGTACATCGAAATTGCTCACGCCTATAAATCTGACCTTACCTTCCTCGCGCAACTTCAGCATCACTCCCCACGAATCTTCGACAGGAGTCAGCGGATCTGGCCAGTGGAACTGATAGAGGTCCACATGGTCCGTCTTCAGCCTCCGAAGGCTGTTTTCAATCTCGCTCCTAATGCTGGATGGTCCAAGATGAGTTCTGACGTTTCCCTTCGAATCCCATATCATCCCGCATTTCGTCGCGATGAAAACACTGTGTCTCATCCCCCCGAGCGCCTTTGCGACTGTCTCTTCGGAATGTCCGAGCCCGTAGACTGCGGCGGTGTCGATCCAGTTTATCCCCCGATCGAATGCTCGTTTTATTGCCGCCACCGAATCTGCGTCATTAACCGGCCCCCACCCGAATTCCCACGGTCCTCCTATTGCCCACGCACCGAATCCGACAACGGTAAGCGCAGGTCCGTTCTTTCCCAAAATTCTAGTTTTCAATTCCAAAATCTCCGGAGTTCTGACATGTTCAGATTCGATTCAGCTACAAAAAATTTAATCTCTGCAGAATGAACTCACAAGAGGTTGTGTCGCAAATTGTCACTACTCTCAATTGTGAGCAGTAGAGCTTTCCGTATGACGTAAGGGTCTCGCCTGGTGATACCGTATGATAAAGGTCATTCCCGGCATGTTTCACGGCGGCAAACCTTGCCTTAGTTTTTGTCGAGTGTTATACTGACAAAGTTGACCAGTTGAAACTGAGAGAGCGAATCATACCTTCTTTGTAATGGAACAAGCACAGGTAAGACGAAAGAATTTCGAAAGCGAAATGCTGCCGCACATGGCTGCGTTGTACAACTTTGCGCTTCGGATGACCGGGGACCCTGACGATGCAAAGGATCTTGTCCAGGAAACTTTCATGAAGGCTTACAGGTTCTTCGACAAGTACGCACAGGGAACGAACGCTAAGGCATGGTTGTTTCGGATAATGAAGAATTCATACATCAACCGTTATCGGAAAGAATCCAAGGAGCCCGATAAGATTGATTATGACGATATAAAAGATTTTTACGCGACGGTTAAGGATTCGGCGGTCGATACAAATGATTTACAGGAAAAAATATTCGGAGGTCTGTTCGAGGATGAAGTTGCCAAGGCGCTGCAGGAACTTCCGGAAGATTTCAGGACGGTCGTTATCTTGTGCGACATTGAAGGTTACACTTACGAAGAGATCGCCGATTTCATCGAGATACCTATCGGTACCGTCAGGTCGCGACTTCATCGTGGCAGGAAAATGCTGCGTTCTATGCTGAGGGAATACGCCCTGAAGCGCGGGTTCAAAGATGTTTATGATGAAGCAGACGAAGATTGAGTGTGAGAGGAGAAGCTAACGGTGGACTGCAGGGAATCCCGCGACTTGATGAGCGCGGCGGTCGACAACGAACTCGCCAAGAGTGAATCGCAGAGTTTCTACGAACACATCGAGATTTGCGGGAGCTGCAGGGACGAATTCGAACTCGAGAGACTGACCAAAGCCTACATCAAGCGCAAGATCACCTTCGTAGATGTGCCTTATGATCTTGAAACTGCGATCATGGCTCAGATATCCAATCAAGGCGGCACCGCGATCCCCTCCGGCTTCTTAGACCGGGTCGTCAGCAACAGCATTTTCCAGCCGGTGCTTGCCGTCGGAGTTGTTTTTGTCCTCGCGATTATTTTGTTTTTCGCAAACAAGGATAACATCGTCCTTCCTCCGTCACCGGGGGACCAGCTGGCAACTTCGGTTGCTGCGTCTCTCGACGGGCTGACTATAGCGGGAAACAATTTCCAGGACGTGCTGAGCGGGAAGTTCAAACCCGAAATTACCGCGATCGCGACGGCCGATGTAGCATCCTTCATTCTAAAGAACGCGGGCTATACGCTAGATCTTCCCGGAGTCCAGAGCGCGGACTGGATCGGCGGAAGTGTTTCCTCCCAGGGAAGACACAAGATGGCCCATGTCATTTATAAGATGGGTGAGAATTATATCTACCTCTACTGCTTCCCGAAGGACGCGATGATCTCACAAAACGTCCATCTCCCGGCCAAGTGCATGGACACCATCGACAAGAACGACTGGTTCTGGACACAGGATGAAGACGGAGACGTACAGGCGGTCTGGAATTTCCAGAACAACGTGTGCATAGCAACAGCCAATCTTGACAAGAAAGATCTTGTGGCCTATCTCCAACCAGGAACAGGCGCGAAAAATCCATGAAACGTAAGAGTCTCGTACTAGTATGCGCGCTGCTATTCGCCTCGTGCAGTAAGCAACCGGCTCAACAAAACGCAGGAAGCGCGTCAAAGGTAACTCCTTCCTCGGCGGACTTCAGGAACAATGTCTCTCTCGCAACGAGTGTCGCCCCTTCACAAAATGAGTTCGCATCGGACTTCTCGTGGTACGATAACTCGGGTAAACTGGTGTCGCTCAAGAGCCTGAGAGGCAAGACAGTCCTGATAAACTTCTGGGCGACATGGTGCGGTCCATGCAAAGCGGAGCTTCCCGACATCGAATCGATCAGCAAAGAGTATGCTTCAAAAGGTCTAGTGATAGTCGGAGTGTCGGTGGACAAAGGAAGCGATCTATTGAATCAGGTTTCAAGTTTCGTATCGGATAACGGTCTCACATATCAGATCGTAATAGACAACGATGATGTCGCCGACGCATTTGGAAATATCAATGTCATACCGACTTCATTTATCGTGGACAAAGATGGAAAGATCGCGACTCGCTGGCTCGGGGAGCGTGATAAGACTTATCTTGAATCGACGATAAAAAAATTTCTCGATTAGTTCGGCGGGGAATGTTCGGGGGAAGAATTACTGCGGTAAACGGGTGAAGAAGAAAAGAGGTGAGGGTGAGATCCGAGCCGGTTCAAGCTCTGCAATTCCGTGGAAGATGAGTCCCGTGGTTTGAACTCTCCAATCCGCGTAGCGCTAACGGGAGTCGAACCCGTGTTTTCGCCTTGAGAGGGCGACGTCCTAGGCCACTAGACGATAGCGCCATAGCAACTAATTGCTGTTAGATTTCAGTTGTTAGTTTTTTGAAGCTGCCCGGCAAGGGCTCGAACCTTGACTTTCCTGATCCAGAGTCAGGCGTGTTGCCAATTACACCACCGGGCAATGACCGTTTTCGCAGGTTTTTAAAATTTGTGCAAGATTTGTTCAAGACCTGCGAATGAAATTTAAGCCTTGAGCACCAATTTCCCAAGACATCCAAACCAAAGCAGGACTGAAACGCATGGTCGGAATCATGTTCTTCTGTTCAACTGCATGGACGGTGAATGAGATCAACCTCCTGAAATACAATATGCCATGGGAACTGGAGCAAGAGATCGCAGGGTTCATCGACTACTACAACAACAAACGTTACCCTGAACCATTGGACAATTTTACTCTGGCCAATGTGTACTGCGGCAGAAGAGAGGAGATACTAACACGGAGGGACAGAATCAGAGAAAATACACTGAGAGCAAGAAAACGGTCCAACTTATCACGGACAACGACTCGGCGACCGTCTCTTAGCAAAACCGCTGATTTGTCCGCTTGATTTTGGAGACGTACAAAATGGAAATGGCAATAAATGACTGATTAGTTTATTCTTGATCAAGACAATTTGAATTCAGGGTTAGGCCAAGCACCGGGCTATTCAAAAATCAATAACATCATTTGACGACCCACAAAAATCCAGCCAAGAGGTAAACCAATGCGAGATGAACTTGACTATCTCCTTGAAAGTCTTTCGAAAGAATCCCAAGAAACAATATATGAGAAGGTATTTTTGCTCGGCTCAAGGTCGACCATTATCAGAGTCACCGGCTGACCTGCCCCCGATTGATGTACCGCAGCAAAGTCACTGGTCCGACCTTCACGCGATAACAACACTGGATCGTACCGCTGGCCAGGTCAACTTCCGCGCGCACGCTTTTCAAATGGAGAGGCCAGCAGCGCGGCGGAGTACATTATCATCCATGGGATTATCGGGAAGTTGTAACGCGCCGCGCCATAGTACACGAGATAGATGCCGACGAAATAGAATATCACGGCAATACCCAATAGCGGCCAACCGCCATCCTTGCCATATCGCAGTCTTTTCCAACACCCGAAGAGGAGTGAAGCAACGAAGATGACGTACACGATGGACTCATAAATTGAATTGAGTTGATCGAGTGAAGACAAGACGTGTCTTCTATATGTTGATCCCTTCCCAGTGCCTTCTGTGTTCCAATACAGACCATCACCGCTGTCGAAGAGGGCTACGAGCTTTTTCGGCATAAGCGAAACGGTTCGCCGCGGATGCCTTTCTATATAATCGATTGCTTTTCTTCTCGCAATTTGATTGACATTGTACTCATCCTGCATACTGTTTACAGCGCCGAGCCACGGTATTTCAACAAAAGTCCCGTTTGCTTCAGGACCATTGCCTATATATAGGTTCAGACCACCGGTGTTTGTAAGAACAATGTCGTTAAAGAGTTCGTAATTGCGAATGATCCATGGACTCAATCCTATAATGAAGGCAACATAGAGAACCGCAACTCTCTTCAACTGACTGACCAGACTTACTCTTTCTCGCCAGAACTTAGGAAACAAAAGGAGAAGGAAAGCGGGCAAGAAAAGTGTTTGCACTTTGACAAGCGTCGCGAACGCAAACACGAATCCTGCAGTCAGCAAGCGGCCGACATGCGCTACCCCCTTTGCTGACACACACGGCAACAAAAGGTCTAACCCCAGTAGTAGCAAGAACAGATAAAGAATTTCTGTAGAAACGAGGGATGTGTATGAGATGTTATTCGGATAAATGGCAAGGAACAGGAGGGAAAACCATCCTGCCGCTTCCGACTTAAAGATGGCGCGTGCTATCCGGTACGCGAGTACGAGCGAGGCGACAGAAAGAATAAGGTTTGCAGTTTCAGCCACGGTAACCGAGACCCCAAAGACCCAGAATAGGATCGCGAGAAAAAACGGATAACCGATGGGGAAGTACGCGGTGGCGAAACCATGATCAGTTACATAACCATAACCTTTAACAATGGACTCAGCACTATGGAAATAGAAACCAAAATCGCTCACGGGATAGGGATGAAAAACCAGTATCCAGTAAAGGCGGATTGCAAATCCAAAAGCAATAATAGTTGGAAGATACCATCGAGAGAGGAGGATCGGGCGAACTGCCGTAAGTCCTCTTCTGATTATCTGGTAATCAGCGCTTTTACTCGACACGCTTTTTTGTCCCCCATCCGCTCAACCTCCGCCTTTGCTCCAAGCTTGCGGATGAGAAATTATCCTGATCGCAAGACGAGTATCAATCGGAGTGCTATCATTCTTCGGACCCCAACAGTATGGGCAATCCTGACTGCACTTGGTCGTTATATGGAAGTCTACAGTGTCGACAGGACATCTCGCTGTGTTGAGCAGGTCCTCGTACTTCGGACTTCCAATTCGATGCTCGCCTCCATTTATTCTGTAATGTCAAATTAAGAAGTTGTTCATACTGATGAAAGACAATGACCTGTCCCCACAGTTTGAGACAACGCAAGGTCAGTGGTCCAACGCTCGTACCATTATAGAACTGTATCGATTCTTGATCGCATGTCGGCGCTTAAAGCGTTGGAAAGGGACTCCCTCACACGGCGGCAAGTTGACAGTGTCGAAATGACGCGAACGAACATGGGCCCAACCGATTCCTTCTTTAAAGAAAACAAGCCAATTCGTGTCGGGAATCTACAGCTTAAATTCTCTAGGCACTTTCCTGTTCTTTAAGCGTACTGAAAATCTGCAAATAGTAATCTATGAGTTTTTGCAGGCGATCGGCAACCGTGTATTGAACCCTTGGATCTCGTTGTTGCTCAATTAATTCCGCCGGATTTGCATAGAAGAATGCCAAGGTCAGATTGCTGGCTACAATTGCCCGCGTCTCGTCTGTCATTGCATACCTCCGTTTTTTGTGGATCAACCAAATCTCGCATCTATCACTCCAAGAATCAATCTAGGGCACTACCTGAAAGTACGCCAGACCATGTCGCATCGAGTGGGGAGTTGGGCGCCTTCCGTCGGGCGAATATTCCGCATCCCAAGAATACTATTTGCATTTGAAATGTCACGAGCATAAATTTAGCCGCACGGTTCGCGGAACATCGTATCAAGTACGACGACTTTTTGTCGGTGCGATAAGGTGGTGCAGTGATTACTTCTCTTAAATTGGCTCTCCTAATCGTGGCGTATGTACACGCCTCGCAAGTTGGCGTCGCTAATCGTTGTAAGTCTCAGAATTACATTTGGGAAACGCACCGTTTAGGTCCCTGATATGTGCCATTCAGTCGACAGATTGCGCAAATTACTCGTGAGGCGTATTCGAACATACGAGCGGCTTTCGAGTAATTCCATATACCCCAAGGTGAGAAGAATGTCCGGCCCCAGCAGGCGAGTCCTCAGTGGTCGTACCAGTAAGCCAATCCTCTTGCGAGTTAGCCTGTGTGCGAATAACGTCGCTATCGCGCGAGGCTGGTTGGGTTGGTCAGAGTTTCGAGAGCCTCCACTGCTCTCACATAACGTATCGATGGATCCACTACCCCACTACAAGAAGGAGAACAGCCATGGAAGTTCGTGACTTGGCGGAATCGTTAGGAGATCATCCGTTCCTGAGCGACATGAGCGAAAACCTGGTCAAAACCCTTACTTCGTGCGCTTCAAACGTGGTGATTCCTGAGGACACATATGTTTTTAAGGAGGGTGAGGAAGCCAGGACCTTTTACCTCATAAAGACCGGGAGAGTCGCGCTCAAGATTCAAGCTGGCGAGAAAGGATCAATTGGAATAGAGACCGTTGGGCCGGGCGAGGTCCTCGGCTGGTCGTGGCTAATATCTCCCTACCGTTGGCATTTCGATGCGTACGCGGTGGAGGGAGTTCGAGCTTTCGCAATTGATGGGACTTGCCTCAGGAAGAAATGCGAAACGGACCATGATTTCGGGTACGAGATGCTGCGTCGGTTCTCTGAGGTCCTGGAACGACGTCTGGGAGCGACTCGATTTCAGCTCCTCGATGTTTACGGCTGACATCTGCTCGCCAGGCGCTACTCTGTGTGTCTTCAAAACCAAGTGGCAAATCATGCCTATTGCTAAGTGAAGGCTCGGGAGCTTTGCACAGCCTTCTGCGAGGGCAAAGGCATACGAAACAACCGGCATGAATTCAAAAGAAGACGGGGGCTTTCACTTGTTTCGCAGAATTCCGCAACTTAGAAATCGCTGTCTCTCTGAATCGAGTTAATCATACTAGCGTCAAAGGATTCTTTTCTACAACACGAACCTAATGCATTCGATAGCTTACTGCAAAAATTCTTTTGCGATGAGACTGCCCATTCTTGGAACTGCATCTTTAAGTGTGTCGGACAATCCAGGTTCGACGCTTTCAGGGATGTTACTGATTTGACAAACCAAGATGCGAATGTTGACGCCCGCATCTCTCAACTCGTTCGCTAAATTCGATGACGGTATTTGATGGAGGGAAAAATTATCGGATTTTTCTTGCGGAAGGTTTTCAGTTGATAATTCAAAGATCGTTCCAGGTGTTCTTCCTTTATCGACAGCGTCAACGATAACAATCTGTCCTGCATTTTCCGGTTCGAGGGCAAGCGTGAACAGTAATTTCCTTATGCCGGTTCCTACATCCATAACATAAACGTCATCGGGTATCTCATAATGACTGAGCAAATACTCGATAACAGCGGGGCCGAAGCCGTCGTCGCCAAACAGCCAATTTCCACAACCTAAGATCAGGGTGCGTTTGGCGCAGAAGTTCGGAAGCGTATACCCTGCATCATTTCCCATCAGAACTGCGGAATTTTCCGGCGCGCTCCATTCCCTCCCCCTCCTCTCGAAGCGGAAGAAGGGGAAATGGGGATTGATGGTTTCGGCTGTCCTCAGTTTGCCATCGAATCAATAAGCCGGCCATTATGGTCATAGATGTCAATCTTCACGGCGAGCGTGCCGTCAAACTTGTGGGTGGCACACGAGAGGCAAGGGTCGTACGCGCGGATCGCCATCTCGACACGGTTCAGAATCCCTTGATCGTATTTACCGTCTTTGATGAGGGCCTTTGCTGCTTGCTTCACAGACATGTTGATCGGCGCGTTGTTATGAGTTGTCCCGACGATGAGGTTCACGTTTGTGAGAATGCCGTTGGCATCAGTGGTATAATCATGAATCAGTGTTCCACGAGGAGCTTCGACACAACCGATGCCGCGTGCCGCGCGCGGCTCGACCTTCTTGCGCGTCTCGACCCCTGTGATCTCCGGATCGTCAAGGACGCGGATTGCGTTCTCTGCGTTATACAGCAGCTCGATCAATCTTGCCCAGTGATAAAGCAGCGTTAGCTGTGCCGGCCGGCCGAAGTTCTTCCGGAACTCTTCTAACTCCGCCTGCGCGAGCGGTGTATCGATAAAATCGCAGACATTTATCCGTGCAAGTGTATTCGTGCGGTAAATGCCATTAGGGCTATCGAGGTCCATCGAAAACTTCCCTGCCCGCTTGTCGTACGGGAACTTCAAATAGCTCCACGGTTCAATGTGCTCGCTGATGTAATCTGTATACTTGTCGTACGGAAAGTCGACGAACAATCCATCTTTCGACATCAGGCGTAACTTGCCGTCATAAAGACTCAATGCACCGTTGTCCTTCACCGTACCGAGGAAGCCCGTCTCGATAACCCCGAGTGACTTTACCACATCGAGATATTGAGGGAAGATGTTCTTCCTGGCAAAATCAATGGAAAATTTTGCCAGCTCGAGACATTCGTCTGCCATTTTTCTAATTTGATCGCGTTCGGCTGCAAGCAGAGGTTTGCTGAATCCGCCGGGGACCGACGCATCGGGGTGTATCGATTTGCCGGCAATGATCTCAAGCATTCTCGCGCACAAATGCCGGACATGGACAACTCTCTTTGCGAGATCTGGAAACTTCCCGATAATGCCGATGATGTTGCGGACACCGGGATCGGCATCAGGACCCATCACGAAATCCGCGCCGGCAAGAATGAAGAAATGGAGGATGTGCTCTTCCATGTAGGCAATACTGTTGCAGAGCTCCCGGAGTTTCCTTCCCGCCGGAGGCGGTTCGACTCCAAAAACTGCGTCGCACGCCTTACTCGCAGCGAGATGGTGAGACCACGGACAAACCCCGCAGATTCGAGTCACTATGCGAGGCATTTCCTCGACAGGCCGGCCGATGCAGAACTTCTCGAAGCCGCGCAACTCGATTACGTTGACGCGAGTGTCCTTCACATTGCCCGCATCGTCGAGCTGAATCGTGACCTTTGCGTGACCCTCAATGCGGCTCACAGGTTGGATGACAATTGTCTGCGTCATGACGGCTTTCCTCCTTTCCCTGGAAGCGGTCGCAATCTGCCCTGTGCCCCCGCGAAGCGGTTAAAAGTGGCAGCCCGGTCTGGAATCTGCTTTGGATCAAGACCTATCGATGCCAGCGCGCCCATCATGTCAACCATCGGATTTGCATTATCGGAGAGAGGTCCGAAGCATCCACGGCAAGGCATATACGCACGGATGCAGCGAGGTGTGCCTTCGGCACCTCCGCAACCGGATTTGGTTGCGGGTCCCAGACACAAGTAGCCCTGTTCCATGATGCAACGGACAGTGTTCATGGGCTCTCCGGGCTTGAAGCCGATCGATTCGAGCGGGCGCTTGATCGAAGTAACCGCTTTCTTTTCACGAACAAACGGACACTCGTCACAAACGCTCTTGGCGCTGAAAGTAAATGACTTGCCTTCCAGTAAAGCTGTGACTGCATCTACGAAAATCTCAGGTGTGGTCGGACAACCAGGGAGTTTCACATCCACTTTGACAACTTCATGGATAGCATATACACCGTCGGTCAATGACGGAATCTGCTCGTTTGGGATCCCGTTCGATTCTGTTGAGACGGAGTCGTGAAAGACTTTTTCGTACAATTCTTCCAGCGTGGAGAGATTGGCGAGAGCCGGTATGCCGCCGTAACATGCGCACGATCCCATGGCTACAAGCGTCTTGCATCTTTTTCGCATTTCTTGAGCGATGAGTTTATGTTCCTCGGTGCGAATGCTACCGCTAATGATGCCCACATCAGCCTCGGGAATCTCCATCGTTGTCTTTTCACCTGTCTGACCGTAGAGCTTATGATCCATAATGACTGGCATGTGGACGATTTCAAGCTTCGGAAGTATATCCAGAAGTGCTTCACCGACATCGAGAATTGTCACTTCACATCCGCCGCAGATCGCGAACCACTCTTGAGCTAATCGAGCAGGCATGATGATTCTCCTTTCATGACGCGAAGTCTATTTGAGTTTCCTTAATCACTCATCAGTCCCGGTTTCCAGTTGTCAATTGTCTGTGTCCCGCCACCATCTCAGGTCTGCACCGGAACCCGATACGGACTTGGCCCGACTTTCCTCACCTGCTCAACCATTTCGGTTACTACCTGAGCAAAGCGGGGTCCCTCCGATGCTGACACCCACTCAAGACGGAAGCGCTCTGGCTCAAGTCCGAAGTCCTGAAGCATCAGCTCAATTGCTTCAGCACGGGACTTGGCGCGAAGGTTGCCCTCGATGTAATGGCAGTCTCCCGGATGGCACCCGCACACAAGCACACCGTCAGCGCCTCCGGTCAGGGCTTCAATTACCAAGTTTGGATGGATCATGCCGGTGCACTGAACGCGTATGATCCTGGCATTTGCCGGATACTGAATCCTCGAAGTACCCGCTAAATCGGCGCCGGTATAGGAGCACCAGTAGCAGCAAAAGTTGATGATCAACGGTTCGAATGAATTATTATCTGATTCCATATGGATTTTTTTCTCCAGCCAAATCTGACATTCCTAATTCAAGATCGGAGTTCCATGATAACAAAACTTCACTCATCCCCCGGCTCCCAGGGCTGCTTTCACTTCAGCAGAGAGCATCTCGGGCCTGAAGTGCCAAACGTAAATTGCGTTCTTTGGACACGTTGCCATGCATGTTCCACAACCCTTACAGAGCGACTCATTCACCTGCACGCGTTTTTTCATTTCGCCATTCGTCTCGTACTCTATTAGTGTGATTGCCTTGTATGGACAGGGTTCAACACAGTAGGCGCATCCGTCGCAGTTCTCTTCCACAACATGTGAAATTGTCGGTTCGAGGTCGATGTGTTCCTTCGAAAGGATCGTCGCCGCACGGGCTGCCGTTGCCATTGCCTGCGAAATAGTCTCTTCGATTCCCAGAGGCGAGTGCGCATTGCCGCAAAGGAAAATGCCGTCGGTTGCAAAATCGACAGGGCGGAGTTTACGATGTGCTTCAAGGAAGAATTTTTCTTCGCTCAGTGGGACCTTCAGGACTTGCGCCAACTCTTTATTACTCTCTCGCGGGATCGTCGCCGCAGCAAGTATAACATTATCCACAAGTAGCTGCACTGTCTGATGAAGCGTTTCAGCGTGAACCAGCACGGAGAGTTTTCCGTTATGACCGAGGACAGCGGGCGGTTTATTATCCCCAAAGCGGATGAATGTCACGCCGAGTTTCCGAGCTTGCGAGTAATATGCTTCCCTGAAACCGTAGGCACGGAGCTCCCGATAAAGCACGTAGACCTGCGCATCGGGTCGGCGATGCTTGAGACGCAACGCATCCTTGATTGTGTCAGAGCAACAAGTCCGGCTGCAGTACGGCCGCTCTGTATTTCGAGACCCGACACATTGAATGAAGGCTACTGATTTCCCTTCAAACCGGTCGGATGCCAGCTGTTCCTCGAATTCATCATGAAGAAGAACCCGTGGGTCCTTTTGATACAAATATTCGTCGGGCTTTGACGACTCGGCACCGGTTGCGACAATCACAACACCATGATTTATGTCGATCGTCGCGCCATCGCCGCCGATGGATATCTTTGACGCAAAGCTTCCGATGGAGCCTTTCATTTCCAAAAGTCTGGCGTTTACGTACACGCGAATGTCTCGATGCGACCTTACTCGAGAGATAAGCTCACGAAGTTCGGATTGAGGATCCTCGCCGTTCAAGAGGTAGCGAGACCGCCGTAAGTAGCCCCCAAGCTCAGGATCTCTTTCGACGAGATGTACAATATAGCCCTGATTCGCCAACCCGAGTGCAGCCGTCATACCCGCCAGACCGCCTCCAATGACGAGTGCTTCATGGATAACGTCAAGAGGCTTGGAGTAGAGCGAGTCATTCAGTTTCACTTTTGCAACTGCCATCCGAAGAAGATCTTTTGATTTTGCGGTCGCTTTCACCGGCTCATGCATGTGTACCCAAGAACACTGGTCCCTGATATTTGCCATCTCGAAAAGATACGGATTAAGTCCAGCTTCCTGTATCGTACTTCGGAACAAGGGTTCATGAGTCCTCGGGGTACACGAGGCTACTACAACACGATTCAGATTGTGCTCTCTTATTTTTTCGCGAATTCGTTCCTGAGTATCGTTGGAACATGTGTAGAGATTATTCTCCGCGTAAACTACGTTGGGGAGTGTTCGGGCATATGCTACGACTTCAGGGACATTCACGACACCCGCTATGTTAGTCCCACAATGGCAGACAAACACTCCGACCCTCGGCTCCTGACCGTACACGTCGGTTTCCGGAGGATACTCTTTCGGAATAATCTGACTTCCTCTCTCGTCTTTCAAAAGTGCCAGAACCTTCGACGCGGCCGCCGAGGCGTCCATTACCGTCTCAGGTATATCCTTCGGTTCTATGAACGGGCCTGCTACATAGACACCCTCGCGTGCCGTCTCGACAGGATTGAAAGTCGATGTCCTGCAGAAACCGAACTGATTCAATTCGATTCCAAATTTCTCTGCAATTGCAGCAGAATTTTTCGGCGGAAGCATCCCAACTGAAAGGACTACAAGATCGTATTCCCGCGAGACTTTGTGATCATCTTCATCAATATACTTGATCTTCAGGTTCCTGGATTCCGGAATTTCTTCAACGCCCGGGACACGACACCGGATATAATTCACACCCTGTTTCTTAGCGGACTCAAAGTAAGCTTCAAAGCCCTTGCTAAAAGCGCGTACGTCCATGAAGAAAATGTCGCAGGCAACATCACCGCCTGCATGTTCTTTGGCGATAATCGCCTCCTTGGTTGCATACATGCAACAGACTGATGAACAGTAGTCATGCTCGTTGTCTCGCGAGCCGACGCATTGGATGAACGCAATGCGCTTGGGAGGCTTTCCGTCCGACGGGCGTAACACGCCGCCCTCGTAGGGCCCCGACGGCGATAGTATTCTCTCGAACTGAAGAGCAGTAATAACATTAGAATAGCGACTGTACCCGAGGTCCGTTTTGAGACGCGGGTCGAAGATTTCGTAACCGGGCGAGAGAATAATCGCTCCGACATTCAGTTCAACCTTACTGTCGCGTTGGTCGAAGTCTATCGCCTTTGCATCACAGCGCTTCTCACACTCGCCGCATTCGATGCATCCCTCAATCTGACCTGCCAGACATCGCCTGGCCTCCGCTACCGCTTCATCAGGAGTGAACCCGAGAGCAACCTCACGAAAGTTCTTCACCCGCTCTGGAACCGGGACCTCATCCATCTCGACGCGTTTTGAGAAAGGAAATCGCTGTTTGAGCGCGATAATCTCCTCGTTACAAAGTACCTCTGGTAGTTTATCTGTCTCTTGTGATTCAACCTGTTCACCTTTAAGATAACGGCTGATTGAGCGAGCAGCCGTCTTCCCAGCCGCTATCGCGTCGATTACATAAGCGGCTCCGGTGACGACGTCTCCGCCGGCGAATACTCCTTCAATGTTCGTCGCGCCTGTCTTTGGTTCAATTGTGATGGTGTCATTCCTGTTTACGGACAATCCCATTTGTTTCAAGAACTCAACTTGAGTCAGCTGTCCCAGGCCGGTAATGACAGTATCTACCGGTGAGATGAATTCGGAACCCGGCACGGGAATCGGTCGACGTCGGCCGCTCGCATCAGGCTCACCAAGCTCCATCCTGATGCACTCCATTTGTGAAACCGTGCCCCGGTCACCGAGAAACCGTTTTGGTAAAGTGAGGTATTCTATCTTGACGCCTTCTCTCTCCGCCGCATCAATTTCCTCTTTCGCTGCTGGCATCTCGGCCCGCGATCTGCGATAGACTATCCGGACTTCTTCCGCACCAAGACGCCTCACCGTCCGGGCACAATCAATTGCGGTATTTCCTCCACCGATGACCGCTACCTTCTTCCCGATTTCAACCTTCACACCCGGGTTCACTTCCTTGAGGAACCTGATTCCATCCATCACGCCGGACAGTGTCGATCCCCCGACATCAAGCTGCATTCCCAGCTCGGCGCCTACTCCTATGAAGACCGCGTCATGATCCCTTCGGATATCGGAGATGGATATATCTTTTCCAACTCTGATACCGGTTTTGATGTCAACTCCAAGTTTCCGGATGTAGTCGATTTCCTTGCGCAAGGTCTCACGGGGCAATCTGTATTCGGGAATTCCGTACCGAAGCATTCCGCCAGCTTCATCTTGAGCCTCGAACACAGTCACAAGATGTCCGCTGAGAGCGAGATCATTGGCGGCCGCTAATCCAGCAGGACCGGCGCCTACGATCGCTACCTTTTTGCCAGATTCAGTTATCTGTGGAATCGGAAGCTCATCTATGTTTACAAAATCTGCCACAAATCTTTTCAGCTGGCGTATTGCGACCGGTTCGTCCAGCTGTCCTCTGTTGCATGCCTCTTCGCACGGTGCATAGCATACTCTTCCGCACACTGATGGAAAGGGATTGACATTTCGATTTAGTTCATACGCTTCTTTGAACTTCCCCTCGGCAATTAGTTTGATATAACCGAGCACATTTGTATGCACGGGACATCGATCCATGCATGCAGCCTTGCAAGGACGGTCCTCATGTTTGTCGATCGACGCCTTGTTGGGTACAGCCTGAGGAAACAGAGTGTAGATCGCCTTACGTTCCGACAATCCGAGATTATACTCGTTTTTTATGAACACCGGGCAGCCGGCGAAACACAATCCGCATCCCGTACATTTGTTCTCGTCGACGTACCTGGCTCTTCGACTTAGTGTGACGCTGAAGTTCCCTGCTTCACCATCTACTTTTTCAACCTCAGAAAGCGTGAGTATCTCTATGTCTTTGTGTCGCCCAATGGATACTAAACGGGGTGCTATCGTACACATTGCACAATCGTTGGTCGGAAACGTCTTGTCGAGTTGAGACATGACTCCGCCAATGGAAGGCTTGTTTTCGGCGAGATAGACCTTTATACCGGACTCCGCAAGGTCGAGAGCCGCTTGCATCCCGCCGATACCGCCGCCTACAACGAGTGCCGCGCCTACCTTCTTATCGTGCGAATTCATGTTCATACAGGTTGTATCCCTTCAAGCATAGACTCTCATGACGGTTTCCCTTCGGCCGTCGCCATCACTTCCGCCTCCGCTCTATCTTTCACTGCCTGGAAGTACATTGCAAGCGGCCGGAAGATTACATGAGACAATTTGCCGAACGGCAGCTCGACAAGTACCAGTGAAACTGCAATTGCAACATGAAAGGCGTACGCATAGTGGCACGACATCGAGAACTCGAGGTACCTAAAGATATGGACTAGTATCCCGCTGACGGCAACAAGAAAAAGCATAATTGGAAGAATAAAGTCGCTGGACTCAGAGAATTTGTGCATCAGTTCCCGCTTGCGGAGGCGACTGAAAATTATCTCAAACGGAAAAACGATTAGAATTGCGGCGATAAGATATCCCACCCATCGCTGAGGATTATAGAGAGGATAAATACTGTCGGTTTGGAACCACTTCAGAAGAAAAATGACGATGAAACACTTAAGTGCAAACGCAAATCCGATCAACCAGTGTTCTAACCATCTCTTCTTCCGAGCCGGCTCATCGCATCTCTTCATGTTCTTCTGAAACAGCAAGTGAACCAACATGGTCTTTGCTTGAAAGAAGTACAACCGAAGCGGTACTTTTATCTCCATGTTATGCATGGTGAACCGGTGCATGCGGAGCGCCTTGCTCGTCAAGACGACTATTGAAATTAGAAAAACTGCATACGTAAAATATATGATGGTGTCGAACATGTGCTCCAACCCCATGGGTGTGGAAACAAGATCGTTGACTGAGAGCTGTACGTAATACAGATGATAAAAGAATGCAAGAGCAAACACCAGCACACCAACAAAGACGAGTGAAGCGATTTCCCATCCCTTTGACGTGAGGATCTTCGACGATATGCGGGTCGCATCATAAGCAGCTGCAAGATACCGTCGAAGAGTCATCATCGACTCGCGCGGCTCTGCCTGTCGCGGGCAAGCAATCGAACATTCGCCGCAGTCATAACAGAGCCACGGTTCGAGGCTCCTCAGCAGCGGCTCTTTCAGTCCAAGCAGCGCCAGCTGAAGCGGTCTTCTTGGGAATGATGCGCTATCATTTGAAAGGTTACACACGACCGTGCAACTCCCGCAATTGAGGCAAGCGTTCGCATCGAAAGTACCATACTTGCGGACCTCTTCAACAAAACCCGGGACAGCAATTGCGTTCATCTTGTTAGCCCCTCTATGACCGCGGAAACCGCGAAGTGAAGCATTTCTCCGTCCATCGACTTCATGCCTTCTGAAAATTATCAACACAAATATACAGGCAACCTAAGTTTGGCCTGAATGCGTTTACGACAAGGACGTTATGAGTTTTATTGCACCTGGTTTCACGGATGCTCCTTGCACCATGTTAGCGGCGACGGCAGAAAGCGGGACGCGGAACCGAAGAGGTGTGCGCGAAGAGAATTGGAGCTTAAGTAGCTCGAAGCACAGCCCGCATCCCATTTTCTCGACTCGGTGAAAATGTAACCCTCTTAACAGCGATTGTCAAGTTTTCCGGACGGAAGAAGGCTAGAAAACGGTAACTGTTCTCAGATAGATTAGGAAGGAGAAGAGGAGCGTTGTTGTGGAGAGACAGGACTCAGAAAGCATTACCTTGAATGTCAAGATAGAGCAGAGGGACGGCGTGAGGAGTTGATCGACCACTCGGTGTGTAAAAAAGCTGCACGCGGACTCTTAAGTCCTGAGAAGCATTTCAGACAGTGTGAAGTCTTGCGAATGGGAATTGAACAGGTTCGATGACAAAAATCCTGCTGGAGGCGAATCGAATGTCAGTTTTCCGCGTGGCAAAACTCCTTGGTTTCCTTTCCGGATATCATTAGTGTTATCATACTCCAGCGTTGCTCGACGCTGCATGAAGGACGCTGTATGAAGGAAGAAACTGAGAAATTCAGAAACATCATACCGCGGAAATGACCCCGATTTTGACAGACGGAGCGGATCCTCTTCAGTTCAATGACGACGCTTTTAGAGGGAGAAATTCCGGTCGATGCCGTCATGTTGCATGTCTCATAGGAGGTCTGGAAAGAGATTGAATTTAATTTACTTGCATAATACAATATGGATGTAGTATCCAAGGATAGTCCATGAAGTCGTAAAGGAGGACTGTCATGAATAAGCTGGTCGGAATTCTTGTTGACACAACACAATGCATCGGATGTTTGGCGTGCGAGGATGCGTGTGCGGACAAATGGGGATATCCTCACACCGACCTTCACGAACTGTCGTGCGAGAAGAACACAGTTGTCCAACAATGGGGAGAGGTTTATGTCCCGAGGCTCTGCATGCATTGTGAGAATCCGGCATGTGCATCCGTTTGTCCCGTTGGCGCTTTACACAAGACTTTGGAGGGACCCGTAGTTTACGACGAGGAAAAATGCATCGGATGCCGCTACTGCATGCAAGCCTGTCCGTTCCAAGTTCCAAAATACCAGTGGAACAAGCCGAACCCGAAGGTTACAAAGTGTAACATGTGTTTCGACCGCATTGAGGAAGGGAAGCAGCCGGCGTGTGTGGAAGTGTGTCCTGTTCAGGCACGTGTCTTCGGCTACCGTGATGATCTTCTTAGCACAGCGAAAGAAAAGATCAAGGAAAAACCCGATGGTTACATCCAGCATGTCTTCGGGGAAGCCGAGGTGGGCGGAACATCGACCATGTATCTGGCCGGCGTAGATTTTGTGAAACTCGGTTTCAGGACAGATCTTCCGAAAGCCGCCCTTCCGCAGTATACTTGGAACATCATGTCGAAGATACCGGATTACGTCCTATGGGGCGGAACGTTGATGACCGGCTTCTGGTGGCTGACAAACCGCAAGAAGAGAGTTGCCGAATACAAGGAGAAATTACGAAGATCCAAAGCCGCTGATGACGAACAGGAAAATGAACGGCAAAACACCGGAGAACAAAAATGAAAAGAATCAGCTCCGACAGGCCACTTAGGGAATGGTTTAGGCAAATGACATTCTGGAAATCGGTTTTTCTGTTGGCTCTCATGGCAGGCGCTTATTCCACCGCAATAAGATTTGTCTTCGGTCTCGGTGCGGCCACGAACTTGAGCGACAAATTCCCATGGGGATTGTGGATCGGCTTCGATGTTCTTTGTGGCGTCGGGCTGGCCGCGGGCGGGTTTGTCGTCGCGGCTGCTGTATATGTGTTCCATCTGGATGCGTTTAAACCCCTGATTCGTCCTGCGGTGCTCACTGCGTTTCTCGGCTATGTGCTTGTGGTATTTGCCTTGTTATTTGATCTGGGTAGGCCATGGAACATTTGGCATCCACTGGTCATGTGGAATCCGCACTCGGTGATGTTCGAGGTAGCGTGGTGCGTAATGCTGTATACCGCCGTGCTTGCATTGGAGTTCAGTCCAATGGTGTTCGAACGTCTCAAGCTGGAGAGAGCTAACAGGGCCATACGCGCTCTCACAGTCCCACTTGTGATTCTAGGCGTGATGCTTTCGACACTTCATCAGTCTTCGTTAGGTTCTCTTTACCTGATCACTCCCGAGAAAACATATCCTCTGTGGTATTCGGAAAATCTCCCATTCTTGTTCTTTCTGTCAGCGGTTGCCGTCGGGCCAGCTATGGTCACGATCGAATCATTTTTCAGCTCGAGAGCTTTTGGACGTGAGCTCGAGCTGCCCATGTTGTCGAAACTCGGAAAGGTTACTGTGGTGGCGCTTGCAGTCTATCTCGTACTCAAGATCGAAGACGTGATTAACTACAATCTGTTCCCTTACCTCTCCACGTTCAACCTGGAAACCTCCCTGTACTTGACTGAAATATTGGTGGGAGTGGTCGCACCGATTCTGCTGCTGACGAATCGAAGGATACGGTCGAGCAGGCAGGGGTTATTCTACAGCGCCGTCCTCGTCGTGAGCGGTTTTGTGCTCAACAGGATGGATATCAGCATTACCGCCCTCGAGCGTTATTATGGTGCAAAATACTTCCCAAGTCTGATTGAAGTATCGGTTACCGTTATGATAGTCGCCATCGGATTCGCAGCGTTTGCCCTTGCCGCGAAAAATCTTGCTGTTTTTCCGGTCGTGAAGAGCGCGGAAGATTCGGTCAATGCTGAAAGTTACGAGATCGTGATGACTGAGGATGATGTCAAGTCTGGCACGGAGCAGGTTTTTCGTGCGGGACACTAATTAGAGCAAACACAGTTGAGTTACGGAAGGGAAAAAGGTTTCCAACCGAGTCATACCAGAAGGCGATCTAAATTGCATTTGGGTAGACGCCGGTTTCGTCTCTTACAAGCTCTGTGACTTTGACAATGAGTGCCAAGATTGCCCGTGTGATCAAGTTATGCGTAAATGTTTTCAGCAGGTTCCGCGGATCGTCCGCGAATTGAATCAGCCTTGATCACAAGGAAAGCAAATTGCCAAACGCTCATGTCAGGAAACCCAGGAGAATTTCTTTGACAGCCTAATCAGTTTCGACCTGCTCCCATTTTAGCGTACCAGCGCACAGATAGTGATACCGTCAGGCATTGGCAGTTCCGAAACTTTCAGTGAGCAACACGCTTTAATCAGATGAGGGAAATATCCTCCACGATGAGTGTAACAGAGAATGATCGTAAAGAGGAAACGATATTCGATCTTTCAACTTGAAGGTTTGCACATCCGGTGGGCCTTGCTCCCCGATCCGAACGATGACTCGAACTACTTAGAAGTTAGAATCCATGGTGATTCAAGGAAATTTGTCCAAAGAAAGTCATCTGTGGTTGGAGATTACAGGAGACTTGGCTTTGACCGCGTGATCTGAGAACATGGAATCCCCTCCCGTCGAAAGAGAAATCCCGCCACGACTTGTCGTAACGAGACTTGCGCGAATCAACTTATATGAGCAGTTATTTTATCAGAAGCATCTTCTTCACTGACGCGAAATTCCCGGCTTGAAGCTGATAGAGATACACGCCGCTTGGTAGCTTGCTCGCATCAAATGTCACCGATTTGTATCCAGCAGTCTCGTTCTCGCTGACTAACGCCGCTACCTCCCTGCCAAGAACATCATAGACTCTCAGTGTCACGTGACTGGTTACTGGCAACTGATAACTGATCACTGTCGTCGGATTAAAGGGGTTAGGATAGTTGTTCATCAACTGAAACTTAGTCGGGGCCTTTGCCTGGACGACCTCGGTCGGTGTCGCCGTTATCATGATTGGATATGACTGAAGCCCACTGGAATCTTTCATGGTAACGCTCAGCCGATAATAATACGTTGAAGCAGATGTTGCGAAGCTATCGACGAAGACGGAATCGGTTGGCCCCACTTCCATGTAATCTAGAAAGGTCACGCCGCTGACCCCGAGTTGCGGCGCGCCGCCAACTCCGCGCTGTACCCAGATACTGTCGTTCTCGGTGTTCCTGTTGTGCCACTGCAGTTTTACCCCGCCGCTGATCTGGCTGACCCCCAGGTTGGTCGGCGATTGAGGAGAGGTGTGAGCGAGAATGTCTTTGATCTCATTGAATGTGCCATTGTTTCTATAGAATATCGTGAAGTCACCCCCGTCGTCCCATGCGAATGGCGAGATGCCGTGCTGCAAAGCCTGGTCAACGATAGTAGCATAAGCGTACATCCGCGGATTGTACGAGCATGATTTCATGAATCCGTATTCACCGAGTACGACCGGGATACCCGTCCTCTGCGACCAGCTGGCAGCCTGGTTCATCTCAGATTCTATGACGGATAGGATCACAGCATTCGATGTATCGCCCCCATTGAGTCCGAATGGCCAGGGATCGTAAGAATGATAGTATCCGATCAGGTATTTGTCCGAAGAGTCAGGTATCTGCGCAGTGACGAGCTGAGCGGAGTTCGACCACATATAGCCTGAATACAGAACGACGCGCGTCGGGTTTGTGCGGCGAATTAATTTCAGGACTTGCGCGTTCAGTTTGTTGACCGCAGCGGCCGGTGCAGGATAAGGCTCATTCAGGATTTCAAATGTCAAACTGTCTGACTTCGCATGGAAATGGGTGGCTATCTGACTCCATATGCTGTCGAAGCGGGCGAGAGCTGAATCTACGTATGCTGTGTCGGCAATTGCATTATCTGCAAGTGTATCTTTAAGCCACGCTTCATGGTGCGCATTCATAATGACGAAGAGGCCGTTATCGAGTGCCCAGCTCACCACGGTGTCCACCCGCGCCATGAACGTGCTGTCTATCGTATACGGCGGCGCCCACAGCGTGCGGTTGTCGTACCCCCATGTTACGGGAATCCTTACCGCATTGAACCCGGCTCTCCTCAAATCGGCAAAAAAACTCTTCTGCATAAGAGGATTGCCCCATGATGTCTCCCCACCCGGATATGCTTCCAGCGAATTTCCTATATTGATCCCTCTCGTCATCTGTCTTACTATTTGTTGAGCGGTCAGCGGAGTTTGAGCTTTTGCACGGAGTGCAAATCCGAGCAAGAGTATTATTGTAATTTTCATCCCAACTGGACCTGTTCGGAAATGTAGTCTCATTTGAACGCCTTTCACCTTCTGCTGGTCGAAACTATTGTACTGTAAGATTAACACTCTGGTTGAGAATTGACAAGGTGGTATGGTGAACGTGAACTACCCCCGAATCATCGGGAAATCCCCTGTCTATAAAATCAATCCGTTTGCTTCCAGATCGGAACGATGACTCGAACTTTTTAAAGGTCGGGTTGCGGGTTGTTGGCCGGAAAATGGCCCGAGGAAAGATGGTCCCTGGTCGAGACTCCTAACTAAACATTGGAACACTTATCGTGGGGCAGGTCACTACGCTCGTACCCATGGTGCCTTAAAGGGAAAGACACCTTACGAGGCACTAAAGTCTCTATTGAAGTGAGCTCGGATTTGTCCATTAAGGTCCGAGATATTACAGCCATCGAAGCACATCTTATTCCGTGAGTCATAAGTACCGATCAATGGATAACCTTGCGAAAGTGTATTCCTTCGCCAAGTTCCTGAGACAATTTCCTCGGGGTCCGCCGTAGCGTTCGTCACGACTCCCCATCCAAACCATGGATTCACGAATGCATCTCCGACCGCAGGCTGCCCTGATACAGACGTAGGGGTTCTCCAACGGGTGTGAAATTCCTGCGCGAAAACGAGCGTGTGCTTGCGGTGCGTTCAGTTGTGCGATTCGACTTGCCGGGTTGACAGTGAAGAAACGAACTTCCAAGAAGTAAGAAAACGAAAACATAAACTGACCTTTGCATTAAAGACTCCTTTTCCTGCCATGCTAAATTAGCACTGCTGTTAACCACGGGGTAACAACTCCTACAAGGGACGAGCGTCGACAGGCATCCCGCTCACCACAGCGTCCACGATATTTATTTAAGCAGCAACATTTTCTTTGATTCAGTTTGTCCGTTCTGTTCGATCCGATAGAAATATGTGCCTGTCGACACACTCTGCCGGCCATCGTTGGTTCCATCCCAGACGACCATGTGCCATCCGGCCGTCTGAACATCATTGATAAGTGTCCGGACGTTTCGTCCTAAAACATCATACACCACAAGTTTTGTGCTTCCGGCTTTTTCAACGTGATACTTTATTGTCGTTGTTGGGTTAAAGGGATTGGGATAGTTTTGGCTCAATTCAAATAAAGCGGGTACGGAAGGTCCATTCGTTTGAGAAACAACCGATGTTACAACGTTAGGTGTTGTATTGCGCAGCACAAGATAATTGTAGCCGCAAGCCCATACCGCATGCTGGCTTGCAACGGAGAATCCAATAATAGATACCGGCGAATTCCTCGTTTGCTTGCCCCAGGTTGAACCGAAATCTGTCGAGTAGAATATGGGGTTGTTCTGAGCTTGAGAATCGTAATATCCTTGGATCCAGACATTGCTTGTTCCTTTTTGAAATTGCAGAGGTCCCCATCCAACACCATTTTGTTTTACAGACCATGTTCTTCCGCCGTCGGTGGTTCGAGCGATTTTGCCGTAATGATTTGTAATGAGTCCATTCGATGAATCCGAAAATGAGACGCTGAAGTCTCCAAAATTCGGCGGGACATTCAATTCTTCCCAAGTCAAGCCAAGATCACGCGAATGAAAAAGATAGCGGGCCACTGTGGTATCACCATTAGAAAAGGATGGAAACCAAAGGTGAGTTCCAACAACATCATAACTTTGAGTGTAACCGAATTGTGCAATGACAGTAGGCAAGGTGGAAGAAACATCGTTCCACGTTGTGCCTCCATCGGTTGTTCGAATTACGGTGAAAGGACCTGTGCTAGGAAAAGCAGTAGGATCACCGTACGCTATACCGACGCTGTCAGTCCAAAAATATATTCCATCGATAAATGCACCGTTCGATTGTGTGAACTGTTTTGTCCAGGACGTTCCTCCATTCGTTGTTTTGAAAAGCTTACCGTTGGAACTCCCCGTATATGCCAGCAGCGAACTACGACCATAAATCGCAGTGTATGCTGCCGGCTCTAAGCCATTTTGGCTCCAGCCGTAGGAGTTGCCATTGTAGTGAAGCTGCATAAGTACGGTTAACATAAGGTCTCCTCCAAACCAACAGACAGAATCGTTCACCGCAGATAAAGAATAGAATGAAGGGAGTGTTCCTCCATATCCGTATTGTTGCCAGCCCTGTGCGTGAACAACGTTGCCCAGCGATACGAAGAAAAGTATGAAGCCTGTAAGCATGCCAGTCTTTCTCATTTTGTTCCTTTCTTTTGCTCTCTATTGACACAATCCGGATAAGCGTGGCTTGCTTTTCCGGGACACTGCTGCACAATCTATGGTTGGTTCACCCGGTGTCTCCGATGCTATTTCATCAGCATGATTTTTTTCACCGCCGTGAACGTGCCTGCTTGTATGCGATAGAAATAGACTCCGCTTGCATATCGGCTGCCGTCGAATGTGACTTTGTACTCTCCAGCATTCTTCTGTCCGTCAACAAGCGTCGCCACTTCTCTTCCGAGTGCATCGTAAACTTTCAACGTGATGCGACTTCTCTTTGGAAGTTGATAGTTGATCGTGGTCGTGGGGTTGAAAGGGTTCGGAAAATTTTGAGATAATCCAAATGAGCTCGGCCTGCTTGCGTTATTATCCCGTATATCGGTTGCCGTTCCGGCGAACCGCACAATCTTGCCGGTTGTGCTGACGGCCCATCCTGCGAGTGTCGATCCCGAGGAAATGAAGCTACAAGTATAGAACTCACCGATCGATCCGGTGAAGGAGATGGTCCATGTTGCCCCCCTGTCGGTGCTTCTATAGATGTTGGGACCGGTGGAAGCAAACACGTCATTACCACAAGCGTATATCATAGTTCCGCCGCTTCCTGGAATCGTCACAGATGTCCACGTAGCGCCGCCGTCCGTTGTGCGCACTACCGAACTATCATAGCATGAAGCAAAACCGTTTTGTTCGTCGCTGAATGCAAGAGACATCGGCTGAGAGGTGCTTATCGCTTTCGATGACCAGGAAGTTCCACCATCTGTGGAGCGATAGATAGATCCTGTGGTTGCATCGCAGGCTCCAAACCAGATATTCGACGTCCCGACAGTGGCCATGGCCGAACCCAGTTGCGATCCTTCCGCGGGGCCGTTTGCGACATTATTCCATATTGCGCCCCCGTTCGTCGTTTTCAGGATGATCCACTTTCCTCCCGCGACATCGGGTTCACCCAGAGCAAATCCGTTGCTCGCATCGCACATCTTCATTCCGAAAATAATATTGGTGAGACCGCCATACACTGTGCTCCACGTACCTCCGGCGTCCGTTGTGCGGCAGATGTATGCCCCCCAGCCAGGGGAAACCTCGTTGAAAAATACGAGGGCATTGCTTGCGTCGAGCGCTTCAATCTCAAAGAGGTTATTCGTGGAGAGATTACCTCCGCCGACCGACTTCCAGCTCGAACCGCCGTCCGTCGTAACAAGGACCTTCCCGGAATCGCCCGCTGCCCACGCAACCGAATTTGAAACAGCCTTCACCGCATAGAGACCCGTGGTGATGCCGGAGGTTTGCACCGTCCATCCAGGTGAAGAGTTTGGCGATCCCGTCATCTCTGATAAAGGGCGACGCCATATGCCGTATTGAGTCCCTGCAAAAAGATTCGTGCCCGAGACGACAAAAGCATAGACATATAAAGAAGAGCCCGTCAAGCCGGTGCTCACCTCAGTCCAACTTGTGCCGTTGTCCGTGGAAAGAAAAACGCCGCCATCTGTCCCGGCAAAGAGATTCGTGCCCAAGATGGTAAGCGCATTAACAGTCAGGCTCATATTCGTCAAGCCGGTACTCGCTGCAGTCCAGGTCGTGCCGTTGTTCGTGGAAAGAAAAACACCGCCTGCCGTCCCGGCAAAAAGATTCGTGCCCGAGACGGCAAGAGCAAGAACATTCAAAGACCAGTCGGTCAGGCCAGTACTCGCTGCCGTCCAGCTTGTGCCGTTGTCCGTGGAAAGAAAAACACCACCGCCATAAGTGCCGACAAAGAGATTCGTGCCCGAAACCGCAAGAGCCTCGTCAAAGAATCCGTAGCCGGCTACAGGAATGCCTGAAACAACTTGAGTCCAGTTTGCGCCGTTGTTCGTGGAAAGATAGACGCCGTTATCATAAGTCCCGGCGAAGAGATTCGTGCCGGAAGAAGCAAGGGCAAAAATACTCTCATATTGCCCCAAGCCGCTGTCGACCGGAGTCCAGTTTGTCCCGTTGTTTGTGGAAAGATAGACGCCGCCGCCATAGGTGCCGGCAAAGAGATTCGTGCCCGAGACCGCAAGGGCCTGGACATCGAGACCATAGACCGACAAGCCTGTATTGACCGCAGTCCAGCTTGTGCCGTTGTTTGTGGAAAGAAGAATACCGCCGGTGTTGCCGCCGTTGACGGCTCCCGCAAAGAGATTCGTGCCCGAAACCGCAAAAGCGTCGCAGTAATTGGAATTGGATAGTACCCATTGAGCAGCCAAGATCGAGGGCACTAATAGGACGAACACCAGCGATAATATGGATAATCGTATCTTGCTCTTCATATTGTCTCCTATTTGCTTCAATAAATCATTACCAGGGAAGATAATCTCATACAGACCGAGGCCTTTTCCCAGTTGAACTGAAATTGCGAAATCGCATCCTAAAATCTGTAATAGAATGTGCCGTTTGTTATTGTATAAGAACCACCGCTACCGTTGGCGAAATTAACGACTACTACAGCAGAAAATGTCCCCCGTATTTCAGTTGATGAAATGTACGTTACCAGAATATTTCCAGTTGAGCGTGGAGTTTGAGAGTCCGCCGTCAAAACCCCCTGGGGGCTGGTGTATACAAAACCAACAGGATAGCCCAAACTGATATCATAGCTTGTATTTGCAACTGGGTTTGGTGGGAGATTAATCATTAAGCTTTGATTAGATGACGCTATACCCGTAACAGATATTGCATTTGAATTTTTACTACCCGCTACTGAAGTTGCCTCGAACGGAAATGTTCCACTACCAGTGATATCAGCCGTCATAAAGGGAACATTATCAATTGTCACGGTTTGAGTTGAGTTTGCAGAACCTCCACTCCCAGTCGCAGTGAGCATGACATTGTATGTTCCGTTTTTGCTGTAATATTTGGTCGGTGAAGTCAAATAGTCGTCTGTAGTTCCATCACCAAAATCCCATGAATATGAGGAAGCATTTGTGGAGGTATTCGTAAATGAAACCCCTCCTGAAGACGAAAGGTAACCAATGTTGAATGAAGATACCGGCACGGGAGGTGTTACGGGTGCGGGCGTCGAAGATGTTGGTGATGAGCAGCTTGAGATCAATATTGCAGTGATTAAGGCAACAAATGATCCTGAAATTATCTTATTCATTGAAGTACACATTTAATTTCTCCTTCCTTGTAAGGCTTTTCGGTTTTGCCCCCTGTTTCAATATGGTTCCTGGTATCGACATTCCATTTTTCATTGTTAGAGGAAAACGTCAAGAAGTGTCGGTCGGGAATTGCCGGTATACGCACGACGAATGTTACACAACATGTCAGACTCTCGTTTGCATTTTGATCTGGGTTCATCATGATTGTGCGATTACACGCATGAGCTAAGTAGGTATCTGGTATGCCTGTAATGTCGGTTGTCAGTCTTCCGCCGTTGATCGTGGAAAGAAAGTGGCCACGTGCAGTTCCCACAAAAACATTCGTGGCTGAAACGGCAAGGGCATCACCGGTAACGTTCGGCACATCAATATTGCATTGTACCCATTGCACGAGCGAGAGATTACAGATGAATGACATCGAAAGAATTGTAACATGGAATTGGCGCAAACGCCTCACCTTTCAGCCTCCCTTTGATTTTGCACGAGCTTTTGTGAGATACACTTATGGTCGCCAACGCGCTTCGGATGACTCTTCAGTCACAGCGACGCCAATTGACGATGACAAATGTGAGGCTCAGTCATCTCCTGCACAATCCCGCGTTTGCGGTATTTTGAAGATCGACACGTTCAGGATGGACAACTGCAACTATGACTGATCTTCAGGCTGCGGAGATGGAAACGGTTAAAATGGCAGAGACGGGTAGACTAAAGCAGCTTTTCCTTGAAGACTTTTGAGAGGGCTCCAGTGCGGGAGTGAACCTGGAGTTTAATATAAATATTTTTCAGATGGGTGTTCACAGTGTGAAAACTGAGGAATAGATCATTCGCTATCTTTTTTTGGGTGAAGCCGTCTACCAGTAGTGTCAGGATTTCTTTTTCGCGTTCACTTAGACCGTACTCTCCCTTTGGAGTTCCCTGCCTCGCGAACATTTCAAGAACTCGTCGGGCAATTCGCGGATTCATGGGTGCCCCACCGGAAAGCACTTCCTTGACAGCAGCGATCGCCTTCTCAGGCGGGGAATCCTTCAACAAATATCCCGATGCCCCTGCGCATATCGCGTCGAACACGTCGGCATCATCGTCGTGCACGGTTAGGATGACGATGTGTGTCGATGCGCTTAACGCCTTGAATTTTGCGATACCCTGGAGTCCACTCATCCCGGGCAGGCCGATATCGAGGAGGATCACTTCGGGCGGCGGTTCGGCACGAAACGCCTCGATCGCCTCCTCGCATGAGCTGAATGCTTCGACACATTTCATTTCCACGGTGGCATTAATCAGCTTCTCCATGGTCCTGCGGAAATAGTCGTTGTCTTCCACAAGCCAGACATTGACCTTCTCATGTTTCGCCCGTGATAACTCAAACCCAACTTTACTCACTTGAGAAGTACACCATCCTGATACGCCGATACAATACCTTGTTTATGGTATTCTGTACGAAAGACAAATCTCCGTCCCCTTCTCTGCAATGCTTTTGACCTCAAGGTGGGCACCCATTTGCCGGGCCCGATTGCGGATGTTCCTGAGTCCGTTCCCTTCTTTCACATCAGACAAGTTAAATCCAACGCCATTGTCGTTTATGCAAAGGAGAAGACTACCTCCCTCTCTCCGCGCATTTACCTCGACAGCTGTAGCTTTTGCGTGAAGGACAATGTTATTAAGTGCCTCTTTCAGGATCAGAAAGATGTTTCTGCGAGCCTGAAGTTCCCTCACGCCTTCGATTGCTTTTTCGTCCATTTCAAATATCACATCGATGTCCTGAAGGAGCATCGTCGCAGTCTCCCTTATCTTTTCCACCATCTCATGCGGTGTATCATGTTCCGGGTTGACGAACCACACGATATCCCTCATAGCCTCGGAGGTCTTACGGGCGGCAGAAGTGATGTCGTCAAGTTGTTCCCTATCTTCTGTATTCAGATGAGACCGCGATTTCATCATCTGGCTAGCGACTGCAATGCTGCTGAGATTGCTGCCGATCTCGTCGTGCAGATCATTTGAGATACGGTGCCGTGTCATCTCGCGTTCGCGATCGTACTCAGCCTTCAAGGTATTAACACGGTTTCCCAGTGCAAGAGAAAGCATTGTTACCTCCCACAGGACCCCCATCTGGAAGGCGTTCTGCGTGAAAAAATTCATAGGCACGAGCCCCTCAACGCGCAAGACCCTGAATACGAACCCCACGAAGAAACCGGAAAGTGCGATCATATAGAACGTCGCCGGGCGAAATCCCCGTTTCCGGCACAAGACGGCAGCCGTAAAGCCCGTGACACCATATGAAATGGCAAGTATGCCGGCAATGAAATTCATCGGACCTCCAGCAAGAACCGGTGAGAGTATGAAGCTGGCTAATGCACCTGCGCCGATCACCTTGAGGACATGGTCGAGCAGCTTAGTCCTCCGGTCCGTCGCCAGATAGGTACGCGTGAACTGCACACCGAAAAGAATGAAGAAACCAATAGCGGCGTAGGCCACATAGAAGAAGACTTCACCTTCTGTGATAAGGTACTCCTTTACCAATCCGTCCTGAGCCAGCTGATAGATCGTGTAGCCGCTGACGTAAAGGACATAGTAGAGATACGTCTTATCCCTTATTGAGAAGAAAAGGGACAGGTTGTATAGAATCATCACGAGCATGGCGCCATAGAAGATGCCGAGGACTATCTGCGTGTTGTGGTCGTACTCCATAAACGCCCGAACGTGCCGGATAGTAAGAGACAAAGGTATTGAAGTCCTTGCGGTGATGCGAAGGTAGAATTGCTGCGGGACATTTTTCTGCAGTGGAAGTTGAAAGTAGTGAAGTCGATGACGAATCGTTCTTTCTTGAACCGGCGTCGAGCTGTTCAAAATAGTCTCCGTGAATCCGGTTGCGAGTGACCCACTATAAAGTATTACTTGATCCAGCATCGCATAGCCTACTTCCAGGAGCCATAAGTCGTATTCTTTAGTAGAATCAACGACGGTAAATCGAACCCAGATTGCCGACTTCGTAGCGCTGAAGTTCGGAACCGGGCTGTTTGCCTGGAGGAACTGCTTGGATACCGCTTCGGATGCGACATCGTTAATCGTCAGGCGACCGTTACGGTCCTCAAGAAGTTCAAGCCGCGGCCCAATTAGATATGGCTTCCTTGCGTCACGAAGGACAGTGATTTGTTGTGCCGCATCAGAGGTCTGAGAATGCGCATCTTCCGCGTACGCCGGCCTCTGAAGGACAAATGCCCACTGGAGAGCGATTACCAACAGGAGCGAAGACAGACCCGGGCTGATTTTCCTATGCTCACATTCGGCCGTCATTGTCGATTACCGCCCGTTCACCAGGAACTTCTGGCAATTTCTGAAGAACTGCACCGGCGCTTCAACAAACGGGAAATGGCCGCATTTTTTCAAGGCGACAAGTTTCGAGCCAGGTATCGAGGATTGAATCAGCTTCGCAGTCTCCAGAGGAATAGGGTCTTCCTCGCCGTGCAGTATCAAAACAGGACAGGTCAGCTTGCTCAGTTCGGAGCTGATGTCATAACGGGCAAACTCTCTTGACATTAGGGCGAAGATGGCTAGAAAATTCTTCGAGGTTTCAGGGGAGAAAGTTATTGTGAGACTGTCGGCGAGGTTCTGATTGTAGAAATAACTGCGGAAGAAAAGTCGGGCGAATTGTTCCATGACAGGAGGGACCCGGTTGATAAAGGCTCCAGAAGCCATGATCCCTGCAAGTGCTGCACTGTCGTTGGGAGTCCTCCTGCCCTCCCTGTTGCTCGTAAATGGAATTTCCCATTCTGGCGTCGGCCCTATCGAGCTGACAAGAATTATCTTCCGCACTCTCACTGGATATCGAATTGCATACTCCATCGCAAGAAGCCCGCCCCATGAGTGGCCGAGGATATTTATCCGTTTCAGATGAAGGCCCTCCCTTAGACGATCGAGGTCGTTCACAAAATGCTCTATCGTGATCGATGCTGAGTCCACGTCTCCGCCGGACTTGCCACTCGCTCTCTGGTCATAGAAAATGAGTTCGCACTTCTTAGAGAGACTCAACATTTGCGGCAGCAGGTAAGTGTGGTCCAGCCCGGGGCCGCCGTGCAAAACAACTAACGGGAATCCCCGACCATAGACTTCGTAGTAGAGCGAATCGCGGCCGGTGCTGACGTATCCGCTTCTCTCCTGCCCGAACGAAAACTTCTCAGCTGATACGGAGAATACCAGAAAGGAGACGACCGGGATTATTAGAGTAAGATTGCCCCGCTGCTTTATGACCATTGACAGCCTCCCAATTTAGAAGTCCGATTGTTTCGCACGACAAACTCCGGGCATGACAGGCAGGCGTGACCGCATTTAGGTTCATAGTCCGAATGTGTACCAGCTTTACCCTGCTTCTGTGTGCCAGCACCTGGCTCCACATGAGGTCCTTACGAATCACTCATTCCGGAGAAAACATTTCCGGAAATTATACCCAAGGCCTAACCCAAAAGCAAGTCCACCCTCCCTCAGACCATGCCCTCTTCATTGACTGGATTTAGTCCAAGTTGTCTTATCCGGAAACCCTTCCGCCGGCATCAAGTGCCAGACCTCTGGGCTTGATGGTCAGAGAAGAGTAGAAACCGGGAGACGATTCTGACAAGCCACGTATCTGTAACACAAATGGTCTGGCCGATCCAGATTCCTACAACCCATGGCAATTCGTCGGGCGAAACCTATATCCATTTGGTCCTCGGTCCACCCAATTCTACCAACTTCTTGATCCTCAAATTTCCCATAATCTGCAAGAAAATTGAGAGAGGTGAAAATATTCTTACGGTTGATTCGCTCATCTAATTAATCGGACATGTAAAACTGCGATAACAAAAAAGTCCCGCCTTGATCGCTCATGGTGGGACTGTTTTTGGAAGCCTTCTCTTTTCGGTTTTACTTCGCGAGCACAATTTTCTTTATCGAGACGAACTTCTCACTTTTGATTCCAATCGCAGTGATTCGATAGAAATACACTCCGCTGGCATACCTGTCCATGTTTATTGTCTCGTTGAATCTTCCGGCGTTTCTGCCTGCGTCCGCCAGGGGCGGACTTCGGCGGACTCTCGTCGAATTGACGAAGTCATTTCAACTCGAGCATTTTCTTTGTCTCGATGAATCTCTCTCCATTATTCCCGATAGCGGTGATCCT